>CAZPWR010000368.1:0-5598 GCA_964590555.1 uncultured Anaerolineae bacterium
AAAGCGCACCCCATAACCCCCTGCGAAGGGGTAAAAGGGGGGGTGTCCCCCAGAAACTTTAAAAGAGGTGGCAAGTTGCCATCCCTTACAGCCTCGCCGCGAGTGGGACCCAGAATTCTGGCGAACCCCTCGGGGCGTGGCCTTAAGCAAACGGGGGTGGGGGAAAGTGGGGGCCAAGGGGCAAAGCCCCAGCGTTTAACTGAGAGGTAAAATGAGCTACTGGAGAAGCGTATACGTAATCCTCAAAAAAGACTTATTGACCGAATGGCGGAGCAGGGAAATATTTAGCTCCATGTTCGCCTTCGTCGTGTTGGTAACCCTCATCTTCAACTTCGCTTTTGAACTCAGAGTAGAAGATGTGACGAAGGTGGCACCGGGAGCGCTCTGGGTGGCCTTCGCCTTCGCTGGAGTCCTCGGCCTCAATCGCTCCTTCATCTTGGAGAAAGACAAGGGTTGCCTTGAAGGCCTACTCTTGGCCCCCGTAGATAGAAGCGCACTCTTCTTGGGCAAATGGCTCGGCAATCTAACCTTCATGGCCTTCGTAGAAATCATCACGCTCCCCATCTTCTCTGCCCTCTTCAACGTGAACCTCTTCCGGCCAGCCCTCTTCCTCGTCCTCGCCTTGGGCACACTGGGCTTTGCTGGTGTCGGCACCCTGTTCGCCGCCATGGCAGTCAATACCAGGGCCAGGGAGATAATGCTCCCGCTCCTCCTCTTCTCTGTCTCTATCCCTGTGACTATCGCAGCCGTAAAAGCCACCGGGGTAATCCTGGACAATTCCCCCCTCTCCGAGGCATCAAGCTGGATAAGGCTTATGGTGGTTTTTGATATAATTTTTATAGCCATTTCCTTGCTCACCTTTGAGTATGTCCTGGAGGAATGAAGATGGAGCCAGGGAAAGTCAATTTGCTCGTTGCTCTGGGGGCTGGGGTGCTTTCTTTTCTATCCCCATGCATCCTGCCGATAATCCCGGCATTTATAGGTTACTTAAGCGGGGTCTCCTTTGAAGAGAAAGGCAACAGGAAGAAGGTTTTCCTCCATTCGCTCTCTTTAGTCTTAGGGTTTTCCTCGGCCTTCACCCTTATGGGGGCTTCGGCTGGGGCTTTGGGCCAGTGGCTGGCGGGAGCGATGCCAATCATCCAAAAGGTGGGAGGGATTTTGATTGTCCTCTTTGGCCTCCACATACTGGGGCTGTTGAAAATCCCTGCTCTCTATCAGGAGAAAAGGCTGCCATTCAATCCGGGGCCAGGGGCTGGATATGGGGCTTCCTTCTTGGCCGGGGTGGTATTCTCCGCAGGCTGGACCCCCTGCGTGGGGCCTATCCTGGCCGCGATATTGCTCATGGCCGGAAATTCGGCCACGGCTTGGAAGGGGGCTATGCTCTTGGCCGCCTATTCCCTCGGGCTTGGATTACCCTTCCTGGCCGTTGGTGCCGCTTTTGCCCCCCTAAGCCCTTGGCTTAGCCGAGCCAGCCGCTACGGCAAATACATTTCTTGGGTAAGCGGGGCTTTCCTCATAATCTTGGGTTTCCTGCTCTTCACCGATACTTTTAGGCTGCTGGGAGGACTTTAATTGGACAGATTAGCTGAATGGTTAGCGTATCAGGCTATAAAGCATTGGCTGCTTTTCGTAAACGTTGCGGTGGCTCTATTTCTCTTGCCTACGTTATTGGCCCCTATACTGATGAGCATCGGAATTACAGGCCCGGCTAAGGCCATTTACTCGCTATATAGCATAACTTGCCACCAGCTTCCAGAGCGTTCGTTCTTTATAGGCCCCAAGCTCTTCTACTCCTTGGAGGAAATAAGAAAGGCCATGGGGCCTGATGCGGATGACATCTTCAAGCGAAAAGCTTTCGTTGGGAACGAGGAACTGGGCTATAAAATTGCCATATGCGAGCGTGATGTCGCTATTTACCTTTCCATCCTTCTCGCTGGCATTGCTTTTTCCTTAGTCCGTGGCAAGCTTGAGCCTTTATCTTTCAAGGCCTTTCTTATCCTGTGCATCCCGATGGCCGTTGATGGCTTAACCCAGCTTTTCGGGCTGAGGGAAAGCACCGCTCCAGGGAGGGTCTTCAGCGGCTCTCTATTTGGAGTTGCGCTTGTCTGGCTCCTATACCCCCGTATAGAATTGGCCTTTAGGGAAGCAAAGGAGGTTATGGAGGAAAAGTGGAGGGAAAAATCTTAGAAGTCCACCGGAGGCTCTTGGTCCAATACGGCGACAAGGGAAAGCCTGGGGGGCGTGACCCCATAGCGATTCTTGTCTCCACTATCCTCAGCCAGAACACGAACGATGCCCTTCGGGACCGAGCCTTTGAAAGGCTCAGGGCTCGTTTCCCCACTTGGGAGGAGGTTAGGGATGCCCCTTTGGAAGAAGTGGAAGAAGCTATAAGGGTATCGGGTCTATCCCGCCAGAAAGCCCTCAGGATACAAAAGGCCTTGAGGCGCATAACGGAAGAGAGGGGCTGCCTTGACCTGTCCTTCCTACGGAGCATGGGGGTGGATGAGGCCAGGAAGTGGCTCAGGGCTATGGATGGCATTGGACCAAAGACTGCGGCCATCATCCTGCTTTTCGGACTGGGGATGCCGGCTTTTCCGGTGGATACTCACATCTTCCGAGTTTCCAAGCGGTTGGGCTTAATTCCTGCAAAGTCAACTCGGGAGAAGGCGCACGAAATCCTGGAAAAACTCATACCTCCCGATTACTATTACTCCTTCCACCTCAACATGATTGAACATGGCCGAAAAATTTGCAGCCCTCGCAACCCTAAATGCCAAGTCTGCATCCTGAACGAGCTCTGTGATTTCCACCTGGAGAGGGCGTGATGAAAAAGTATGCCCTTCTTGTCTATAGAAGGCTGCGAGACATAATTTTTTGGCAGGCAACTTTGCTTTTCGTCATTTCCTTTGCGATTAGCCTCCTACCTTCTTCTATCCTAACAAAGCCTCGGTGGCCTTGGGCCTTAATAGCCATTTCTTCTTTCTCCCTGGTCGGTTTTGTCTCCCTCATGGCCCGCTCAAGCTACGCGCAGCTTACAGATAAGGGGCTTGAGGTAAAGACGCTCTTCGGGGAAGTTTCCATCAGTTACGATGACATTTCAGAAGTCTCTTACGGGGTTTTCGGTAGATACTTTGAGCCCATCCACCAGAACTGGTCCCAGCGCATTTTCTTGCAGCCTTTCTGGTTTGAGCCGGTGCTGGTCCTTAAAGTGCGGGAGTTTCCCTATGATTATGCCAGCTTGAGGCTGCTTTTCGGCAAGTACCTCTTTGAGCCCCAAAAGGGCGTCTTAGTCCTGCTGGTTAATGATGTCCACGAACTCGGCGCCAGGATGAGTTCCGCCATTCAAGAGAGGCGCCTCCCCAAAGCCAAGGAGAGAGAATGAACCTACTTGCCTTCGGCGTTAGAGAGTTTGGTCTGGAGCTTAGCCCCGATAAGCTTCAGGCTTTTGAAATCTATTACCGGGAACTTCGGCGCTGGAACCGCAGGGCTAACCTTACTGCCCTCATCTCCCCTGAGGAAGTCCAGATTAAGCACTTTCTGGACTCCCTATCCATTTACGAGCTTGCCGAGTTCAGGGAAGCAATCTCCTCGGGCCGAGAACTGAGGATGGTAGATGTCGGGACCGGTGGGGGCTTCCCTGGGGTCCCGATAAAGATTGTTAACCCCCAGGTGAGCCTCACGCTTGTGGATTCATCTCGGAAAAAAGTCCAGTTCCTTGAGCATCTCATAGGCGTTCTTGGGCTCAAGGGGGTGGAGATAATCTGGGGCAGGGCAGAGGAGGTAGCTCGCAGTGAAGAGCACCGCGAGAGGTACGATTGGGTGGTGGCCAGGGCGGTGGCCGAGTTCCCGGTCTTAGCTGAGTACTTAATCCCTTTATGCCGGGTTGGGGGTTACGTGGTGGCCTACAAGGGCCCTAAAATCTTCCAGGAGCTGGAAATCTCTTTGGAGGCTATTTCCATCCTTGGAGGAAAAGTGGTAAGGCTCCATCAAGTGCAAGCATCTGCTCTTGAAAGCTCCCGTTACCTGCTTTTGATAGCTAAGGAATCCCCAACTCCTCCGCTTTACCCAAGGCGGCCGGGAATCCCTGCTAAGCGGCCGTTGGGATTGAGGAAAGGGAAACGGCCCTCACTTTCCCCTGGGTCACGTTGAAAAGGTGGGCCTTTTCCAGGAATTCCTTCCGGAAACCTCCCCACTCTAAGGTTGTAATGATGGCCTGAGGGGCTTGAGATACTATCTCCGTAAGACGGTCCCTCCTTTTCTGGTCTAATTCCGAAAGCACTTCATCCAGTAGGAGCAAAGGGCTTTCCCCGCGTGCCTTTTCAATGAAGGCCATCTCGGCCAGGCGGAGGGAGAAGGCAGCCGAACGCTGTTGTCCTCTGGAGCCGTAAGTTGAGATATCTCTGCCGTTGAGGAGGAAACGCACATCATCCCTATGAGGGCCGATGGTGGTGACCCCTTGGTCTAAATCTTTCTCCCTTGCTTGGAGCAACTTTTGGGCCATGGCCTTTTCTATCTCCTCCAGAGGTGGGGGATTAGCAAGGCTGAGGTCAGAAATCACTTCCCCAATAGCTGAGCAGATGTAGAGGACTTGGAGGCTTTCCTCTTCTTCGGTCAAAGCCATGTGCGTCTTCTTCACCTCCGGGGCCATAGCCCCGAGCGCTTCCCACCGGGTTTTAGTCACAAGGCTTCCATACTTCACGAGGCTTTCGTCCCAGAAGAGGAATTCTTCCTCGTTGAACCCTTCCTCCTGAGCCTTTTTGAGGAGGTGGTTTCGCCTTTCCACCACCTTGTTGTAGAGAGCCAAGGCTTGGCAATACTTTGAATCAACCTGACATAAAGCTATATCCAGGAAGCGCCTCCGTCCCTCCGGCGGGCCTGAGACAATTTCTATGTCGGAGGGGGAGAAGAGGACGCAGCAGAGGCGTCCCAGCACATCTATGAGCCTCTTGGGGACACCGTTGATGAACGCCTTTTTGCGGTACCGGACCCCTGAGGCGCTGGGCTCGCCAGCTATGACCAATTCAATGCGCGTGCCCCCACCTTCGCTTTCTATCACCCCTGCGATTTTAGCGAAAGGGAGAGGGCTATCCTGAACAAGCCAGTTGACAAATTCCTGGTCTGTCTTGGAGAAAGGGGAGCGGGTTGTAGCCAGGAGGTAAATCGCCTCCAGGAAATTCGTCTTCCCTTGGGCGTTATCCCCCTGCAGGATGATGAGGCCGGGAGGGAGGTCCAGGGACAGGGATATATAGTTGCGGAAGTTGGTAAGCTCAATCCTTTTTATCATCGGGCGTAATCCACGGCCCTTGTTTCCCGGATTACAGTTACTTTTATCTGGCCAGGGTATTCCAAGCTTTCCTCCACCTTGCGGGCGATTTCCCTGGAAAGCTGGATTATGGCCAAATCGTCCACTTCCTCTGGCTTAACTATTACCCTTATTTCTCGGCCGGCTTGGATGGCGAAGGCCTGGGCTACTCCTGGGAAGGAGGAGGCGATTGCTGCCAAGCTTTCAATGCGCTTTATGTAGCTTTCCAGGCTCTCTCTCCGGGCTCCTGGCCTCCCTCCGGAAAGGGCATCGGCTAATTCTACCAGGATAGCCTC
>CAZPWR010000369.1:0-3290 GCA_964590555.1 uncultured Anaerolineae bacterium
TCAGTTGGGGATACCGCCTGGCCTATGTATTCCCCGGTGGGCTGGCTGCCGAGGGGAAAATCCAGGCCCGCACTCTTTACAGGAATCAGCCTGCGCTCCAACTCTTGAGCAACCAGATAGACCGCGGCATGAGTGGCGCCCGGGCTGACCCATGTAACGAGGGCGGGCCTGGATTTCCCCCTCGGCAGCCAGCCCGCCGGGGAATACATCGGCCAGGCGGTAGCCCCAACTGAAGAAATCGTGGCCCCGGCTGTGCGAGGAGGAGCCCGGGGGCAGCGGTTCCACCCCATCCGGCAATGGCCCCTGCAGGCGCAAGATGGCCACGTCTTCGGCGCCAGGGTCACGCCACCAATCCCGCTCCACGGTAGCCCCACGCTCTTCCCCGGTCGCGTGGAAGGCTAAGCGAACCGTGTCGCCAGGCCCAGCTCCGCACGCTTGCACCACGTGGGCGCAGGTGGCGATGAGGCCATCCCGATAGACAATAAAACCAGTTCCGACCGTAGCGCCGCCGGGGGACAGGATGCGGACGATGCTTTGGCTGAGGTCTAGAGACGTAGAGCTCACGCCTTCTCCTCCCGCTTCCAGGTTAGGGTGACTTTGTAGTTAGCCTCGGTGCCGGCGGCGGCGAGGAATGCGCCAGCTTGGGCATTCAGTTTCAGGCCGAATTCTACCTGAATCTGGTCAGGTGGGTCGTGGAGGGCGCGGAGTTTCTGGATGATAGTCTGCGCAGCAGGGCGAATTTTATCCAGAGCAGCCTCAAAAGTCTCCTGGGCCTTCTCTGGCATGCCAGGTCCACCCTGCGCCGCAGGTACCATCCCTGGCTCCTCCGGCATGTCCACTTCCACCAGGATGGTGGTGCCGTCTTCCAAAGTGAATTCAATCAAGCGTCTCATCTTTCACCTCCGATTCCTGCTGTTTACCTGTAAGGCGCCAGGCGTAGCCACCAGGCCACAGAGGAACTGAAAGGCGTTGAAAGGCGTATCATTGGGCAGGCCCAGGGCACAAGTCACAACGTGGGCACAGGTGAGCACCTTCCGTTTTCCTACCAGGAAGCCCGAGCCGACGACGGCCTGCTTATCGGTAGCGTAAATGCGGACTTGAGCATTTTCACTTGCCATTTAACCCCCTGGACCCTGGAGCTACTTATATTTTACCGCAATACCCATATCTTTGGGAAACCGAAAAGCTCATATTTTTGTCCTTTGCCCCTTTTGTGCTAAAATTGGCCCAAAAACTGAGGGGAGGAGGCGTATGAAGACCGATACGTTCCGTGGCCGTGATTTTATAACCCTTCTGGATTGGACGAGGGAAGAGATAGAGACCATACTTGATGTTGCTCTTGACCTCAAGAGGCGGTTCGTCATGGGCGAGCCTCACGACCACATTCTCCGAGGTAAAACCCTCTTCATGATTTTCTACAACCGCTCCCTTAGGACCCGCAACTCCTTTGAGGCCGGCATGACTCAGCTCGGAGGCCATGCCCACTACCTTGAGCCTGAGCAAATCTACACCCCAGCCCTTCCCGGAAAAGAAGTAGCTTACACAACCGAAAGGGTCTCTGATGTAGCCAGGGTCCTTTCCCGCATTGGGCACGGCATCGCTATCCGCTGCTACGGGGACCCCGTTGATTGGGTTTACGGTGCCGCTAACGAGTTAATCCGCAACTTTGCCTACTGGGCCGACATCCCTGTGCTCAATATGGAGTGTGATAAATACCACCCGTTCCAGGCCCTTGCTGATATCCTGACGGTGAAGGAGAAATTCGGGGGCTTCTCTGGGGTCAAGTTCGTCATGAGCTGGGCCTATTCCCCAAGCATCCACAAGCCGAGGGCGGTACCTCAGTCGGCCATAATTGCGGCTACTAAGATGGGGATGGATGTAGTCCTGGCTCACCCCGAAGGATTTGAGCTTGACCCTGAGGTGATTAAGGCTTGCGAGGAAAATGTCAAGCGCTACGGCGGGTCCTTCCAGATTGTCCACGACATGAAAGAGGCTTTCCGCGGAGCTCACGTAGTTTACCCCAAGTCCTGGGCAGCGGTGCCCATCTTCAAGCCACCGGTTGGGGAAGGGAGCCCGCAGAAGGCCAAAGAGCTCTTTGAGGCCAATAAGCACTGGATTTGCGATGCCGAGAAGATGAAACTGGCCCATCCTGAGGCCATTTACATGCACTGTTTGCCTTGCGACCGAGGCTTTGAAGTCACCGATGAAGTCATTGACAAGACCGAAGGTCCCGGTTGGCGCTCGGTGGTATTTGACCAGGCCGAAAACCGGCTCCACGTCCAGAAAGCGGTCATGGCTATGGTGATGCGTTAAAGCAAAGGGGGCGGGGTAACAACCTCGCCCCTTTTCTTTCCCACTTGTGGGTGATAGAGAACCCAAGGCTTGGCGAACCTTAAAATAAATGGAGATGCGTAGACTGAGGCTCGGGGGATGTGCTTCCGTCTTCTTACCCTCTGTTAAGGGTTGGAATGGGCAAGCCCCCCACCGGGGGCCTTTTTCACGCTGATTAAAATCAGCCTCCTTTGGCCTTCGGCCAAGGGTCGGCCTGCGCCGACCCCCTGTAACCGCTCTCATAGGGGATATGGGGGATGACAGAGGGCTGATGTTAGCCTACGCTGACCCTCCGTGCCCCCTAACCCTCCTGCGAGGGGGTATGGGGTCATCCCCCAATTAGGGGGGATAAAAGGGGGATTAAGCAGCCAACCCCTGTAAGCCTACTAACGAGTGGGACCCAAAACCTTGGCGAACCCTCAGCCAACGGGGGTGGGCAAAACCGGGGGGTCCAGGGGGTGTCCCCCAACAAAACCAAAATAGGGGGCTAGTAGCATTCCCCAGCAACCCGCTTATGAGTGGGACCCAAAACCCTGGCGAACCTTCAGCAAACGAGGGTGGGCAAATAGAGGGGTCCAGGGGGCTTGGTCCCCCGTTTTGTGGGATATGCCCCCAAGATTTCAAACAAAGCTTCAAAACGAGAGGGTAAATAATGCCAAAGGTTGACCTTCTAATCTTAGCTTCCCAAATAGCTACCCCTTCGCAACCAGGCCCAGCAAAAGGGGAAAAGATGGGCGAAGTCCTCGTAATCGGAGACGGAGCCATAGCCGTTGACGATGGCCTCATCGTAGACCTCGGCCCCCAGAAGGAAATCCTGGGGAAATATACGGCTCGGGAAACCCTGAATTTTACCGGTTGCACTGCCACTCCGGGGATGGTGGACCCTCACACCCATTTGGTTTTCGCTGGAGATAGAGTGGACGAATTTGAGCTTAGGCTAAAAGGGGCTACTTACTTGG
>CAZPWR010000370.1:0-2539 GCA_964590555.1 uncultured Anaerolineae bacterium
AAGGCTAAATATATCGCTTCTTTGCAATTTTGTCAAGCTCGGTCGGAGGGCCGGTGTGGCCCAAAATCGTCGGGGCCTGGCGGAAAGGCTTGCGCCCCCGGCCGAGCTTTCCGCCTTATCCTACGGAGGTGGAAGGAGCCCGCTCCTTCCTGGGGGCATGGGAGCTGCGCCCAGCCCCCGTAACCCCCATAGGGTAATCCCCTTTTCCATCCCCCGTTGGCTGAAAGTTCGCCAAAGGCTTACAGTGGTAGGCTACACGCATGGGCCGAGCTTTGGCCGAGGAGACTTGCTTCAACCGGCACGAAATGCTTTGAAGGGGCAATTTGGCAAAGATTCCCTTTAATGGTATACTGAAAGAGGAGCTAACCCCCTGCCAAAGGGGGGATACTTTAGGAGGAGGTAGGCTTATGTACCGCAAAAGGCTGCTTTTAGTAGTTGCGGTCATCACCGCCCTCACATTGCTGGCGGCCTGCGCTACCCCTACACCCGTTGTGGTTGAAAAGCCCGTAATCAAAAAGATAAAGGCCGCTTTCATCTACGTAGGCCCCATCGGAGACTATGGTTGGACCCACGCCCACGATGTAGGCCGAAAGTATGTCCAGGAAAAATTCAAGGACTGGCTTGAAACCGTGTACGCCGAATCCGTCCCTGAGGCCGATGCTCCCCGTTACCTGGACCGCTTCGTGGTTGAAGAGAAAGCCGACGTTGTGTTCACCACCTCTTTCGGCTTCATGGATGCCACCATAGACGCTGGCAAGAAGTATCCGGACAAAATCTTCTTCCACTGCTCCGGATACAAGCGGGCCAAGAACGTAGGCACCTATTTCGCCGAGTTCTACCAGCTTTATTACCTCAACGGCCTCATGGCCGGAGCCCTCACCAAGAGCGGGAAAGTCGGCTACGTAGCAGCTCACCCGATCCCCGAAGTAGTCCGCCACATCAACGCTTTCGCCTTGGGCGTGAAGGAGGTCAATCCTGATGCCAAGGTAGATGTCCGCTGGCTTTTCAGCTGGTATGACCCGGCCAAAGCCCGCGAGGCTGCCGAAGCCATGATCGCCGATGGGGTTGATGTCCTGGCCTTCACCGAGGACTCCCCAGCCGTAATCCAGGTTGGCGAAGAATACACCACTCAGAAAGGCAAGCCCGTCTACACCTTCTCCCACTACAGCCCAATGCTCCAGTACGGCCCCAACTCTGCCGTCAGCGGCCAGCTGGTCCACTGGGAGAAGATTTACGAGGACATCCTCATGAAGATTTACCTGGGCGTCTATACCAATGAGAACCTGGAGGACGTGGACTACTGGTGGATGCTCCGAGAAGGGGCCGTAGAGCTTGGCGCCGACTTCGGCCAACCCATCAACCCCAAGTTTGAGGACGCCCTCAAGGCTGTTAAGGTCAAGGACCCCATCCTGGGCGAGATAAGCGTGTATGATTTGATCTTCAAGCGCTTGGAGCAGATGAAGGAGCCTACTGTCCTGTTTGACCCCTTCACTGGCCCAATCTACGACCAGGATGGCAAGCTCCGGATTGAACCTGGGCGCCGCGCTTCCCACGACGAGCTCTGGACCATAGATTGGTTCGTGGACAACATCGTGGCCAAGATACCCAAGTAAACGTTGGATGAGAGGGGGGTAGCCTCCGGGCGCCCCCCTTTTAATTTTTCCATCGGAGGACCTATGGAGGCGCTGGAATTTGATCTGGCGGTGATAGGGGCAGGGCCGGCAGGGTATGTAGCAGCCATAAGAGCTGCCCAGCTTGGTGCCAAGGTCGCCATCGTGGAGAAAGATAAGGTCGGAGGTACGTGCCTGAACCGGGGCTGTATCCCTTCCAAAGCCCTCCTCCATGCCGCAGAAATGGCCGAAGAAATTCGCCGAGCCCACGCCTGGGGGCTGAAAGTCAACTTTGAGGGGTTTGACCTCCAAGCCCTGAGGGATTTCAGGGATAGGACTGTGGAGAGGATGGTAAAAGGGGTAGAAACTCTGCTCAAAAGCTACCGCATCCCCTCTTTCCAAGGAGAAGCTTCCTTCATTGACCCCTTGACCTTAAAAGTCGCTACCAACGAGGGGGAATTGCGCCTTAAAGCCCGCAATTTCGTAATCGCTACTGGTTCGGAGCCAGCAATCCCCCCAATTCCGGGGGCAAACCTACCTGGAGTTGTGGATTCGGACGAAATAACCAGGCTGGAAAGCATCCCCGATTCCCTCGTAATAGTGGGGGCAGGAGTCATAGGGATGGAGCTTGCCACCCTCTATAGCAGCCTGGGAAGCAAGGTGACCGTCCTGGAACTTCTCCCCCGCATCCTCCCCCCAGCCGATGGCGCCATCGCTTCCAGATTCCTGGCCTTAATCAAAAAGCGAGGGGTTGAAGTCATAACCTCCTTCAAGGTAGAAGCGATAGAGCAAGAAGGGGATAAACTCAGGGTGATAGGCAGCGGAGAGCAGCCCCTCCAGCTTCTGGCCGATAAAGTTATACTTGCGGTAGGAAGAAGGCCCTACACCCGTAACCTCAACCTTGAAGGGGTCGGGGTCAATGTAGAGAA
>CAZPWR010000371.1:0-1537 GCA_964590555.1 uncultured Anaerolineae bacterium
AAGTTTGACATTTACCGAGTTATGGAAAAGATGGCCGAGAAAGGATGGAGCCTGAATGGCCTCCAGAATCCCCCGGCCGTGCACATAGCTGTGACCCTTCGCCATACTGTGCCCGGCGTTGCAGAGCGGTTCATTGAAGACCTGAGGGTAGCAGTTGAAGAGGTAAAGGCCAAGCCTTCGGAAAAAGGGCACATTGCACCCATATACGGCATGGCCGCATCCTTGCCTTTCCGCGGCATGGTAAAGGAGCTATTGAAGCGCTACCTTGACCTTTTGTATTCGGTTTAAATTGACCGCAGTGCGAAAGCCTCCTGGCCTATACAATTTGCCTGGGGTTAAAAGGTGCAGAGGCTTGTGAATTTCCTCCGCTACCTTGACAAGCGCTCCTTCCTGGGCTTTAAAGTCTGGGAATTTTCCCTCCAAAGCCTTTTTCGCCCTTACGGGCTTTGGTTCTTAAAGCGCATTGTCCTCCGCCATCCGCTGGCTACATTGAAAGGACTAATCCGATACCGTGAGCTTGTAGCCCGAAACGCCCTGGGCGGAGCAGTGAATCTCATAAGCCTTGGAAGCCCCGCTAAACTACTTGAAGAGCCCCAGAGCTTGGTGATTGCTTTAGGGTATTGCCAGAAGCCATTTGGCTGCCCAGCCGGACGCTTTACCCCCCATTGCCTCCTTCCTGAGCATTGCCCTCAAGACTGCCCGCTTAAGGGCCTAATTCAGGCCGGCCTTGCGCTCGGAGCTAAAATTTACGTCATGACCAGCGCCTTGAGGATTGGCCAGGACCTTTTACTTCCTGCCTTGGAAGAGGGGAACCCTTCCAAAATCTTAGCCTTTGTTTGCCCTTATTCTCTCCACCCCTTTGCCTTGGCCTGCCTTATCTGCGGACTCAGAGGGGTAATCCTAACTTTCGGCCGAGGAGCTTGCTCCGATTACAGCTCCTGGCTCTTGGCCGACAAAGGCATAAAGCCAGAACAGACCTCCATAAGCTCCGAGGGTGAAATGCTCCTCACAAAATTGTTTCAACCTCTGTTAGAGGATGACCCCGACTCCCGTAACCTCCCTGCAAGGGGAGTAAACCTTTGGAGGGAGTCCCCCTACGAGGGGGCAAAAAGGGGGCGAGTTGCGAACCCCAGCAAACCTGCGCACGAGTGGGATCCAAAACCTTGGCAAACTCTCCGCAAACGGGGGCGGGAACTCCCATAACCCTCCTGCGAGGGAGCATAGTTGCCCCACGCTCCCCGCCTTATCCTGCGGCCGAAAGCAACCTCTCCGCCGGAAAACTGGGAAGCTCTTTTGGGTGTGTCCCAGTTTTGTCGAGCCTGTTTTTAATGCTGATTGAAATCAGCCTTTTGGGGCCTTCGGCCCGGGGGGAACCCCCCGTAACCCCCTACGAGGGGGTAAACCCACGCGCGAGTGGGACCCAAAGCCTTGGCAAACTCCCAGCAAACGGGGAGGGAAATCCCACATAATCCCCTTACAAGGGGGTAAAGGGGGCCAGAGGGTTGTGAGGGGTGGCCCCACAATTTTGTCGGGCTGG
>CAZPWR010000372.1:0-2361 GCA_964590555.1 uncultured Anaerolineae bacterium
AATTGAGGAGGGGGTGCTTTTTGAGGGCAATGGCGGCTGCTTTGACCACCATATCGGTGTAGGTCAGGTCAAATTCCCCCTTAAGCTGCTCCCCCATCCGGACCAGTTCCGTGGCATCAATTTCGGTGGTTATGGTGACCTGGGCCATGGTCTGGAGGCTCTGGGTCATCCTCTCGGCTATGGCCTGGCGCATCCCAATGAATGGGATGACTTTAGCCGGTGGCTTCGGGGGAGGTGGAGGGGCTTTGCGGGCTTCCACAAAGGCCATAACGTCTTTCTCGGTAATCCGGCCTCCAGGGCCAGTCCCCTTTACTTGGGAGAGGTCAACACCATGCTCCTTGGCCAGCCGCTTGGCAGCGGGAGTAGCCAGTATTTCCTTAGGGGCTGGAGCTTCGGCAGGCACTTCAGCTACGGGAGGGGCAGCCGGAACTTTTTCCAGTTCCGGTATGACCTCGCCTGGCTCGGCTATGTAGGCTATTACTTCTCCTACGGCCTTGACCTCTTTTTCCGCCGCAGCGTGCCGAAGGATGCCTGAAGCCGGGGCTTCAACTTCGTAGGTAATCTTCTTGCTCATGACTACGGCTATGCGTTCCCCTTTCTCCACCCTGGCTCCATCAGGCTTGAGCCATTTGACCACAGTACCTTCGGTCATGGCCATACCAAGTTTAGGCATGATTACCTTTACGGCCATTTCATACCTCCTTGCCCATGTTTACCAAGACCGTAACGGCTGCATTGGCTACCAAGATTTCGTCCGATTTGTCCCCAAGTTCTGGCTGGTATATCCCTCTGGCAATCATCCCCCCTTCTACCACTTTCAGCCTCTTCCGGCCGAAGGGGATGACTTCTAAGACTTCTTCGGCTCTTACCCTTTCAGGGTAAGGGCAAGCTACCAAGACCTCAACTTCTATTTGATTCAGGTCCTTGAGGCCGATTATTTCCACAAGGCCGCACAGGCAGCTTCTGGATATAGCATCGGCCACGGCCTTGCGGGCAGCTTTGGTGGGGTCCTGGCCATGCTGGTCAATACCCTGGCCTATTTCCACAATGAATTTCTTCCAGCTCATATCTCCCTTCCCGTGAAGAAACCTTTCTTAGCTGCTTCTTCCAAAGCCTTGGGTATGTCTACAACTCTTGGCCCGTTCCCCGTGAGGCGGACTCTAAAGACAGACTTGGGCCCTACCTCCACTTCCCTTTCCCCGTCCAGGGCCAAAATTGAGGGCTTCCAGTGGATTTCCACCGCATCTCCTATGCCGATTAAGGAGCAACTTTCTACTTGGACTTCCTCTATCAAGCCGGGGGCAACCGGTGCAAGCACTTTTCGTCCCGGCCCTATTTTTATGTAAACCCCATGCCCTTCATCCAATGCATTGGGGTAAAGGCAACCCCCTACGGAAGATAGGCCTATGTTCCCCGGTGAAGCCCTGGCCAGGATTATCTCCCGAACCTTGGACATATCCCATATGGCCTTGGAGGCGATGAAGATATCATCGTAAACCACAACATCAACGAGAGCTATGTCTACGAGCTCTCCTCTTTCCCCTTCTATCTCCAGCCTCTTAGTGGGCCGAGCAACCTCCGCTACTTCAACAGCTCCCACAGCTACAACTCCGGCCGCCAATCCGGCTATTGTCCCTTCAACCATGAAGGGGAAGACATTGTTTGTTCCCGTGGATATGGGGACAAGTGGCACATCCCCGCAGGTTTTAGCCACGGCTCTATTGGTGCCATCGCCTCCCAAGGTGACTATGCATTTTGCTCCGGCCTCGGCCAAGAGGGAAGCCGCCAGAGTGGAATCCCTCTGGTCAGCATAGATAGGCATGTCCAGTGGGCAAACTTCCATAGAAAGCTTCACTGCACTCAGGGCCTTAGGCACGATTCCGAAATAATCAGGCATGTAAAGGACTTTTTCCACCCCAGCGGCTTCCAGGCCCAAAAGGACCCTCCGAACAATGTTCACCTTCTCTTGGTTATCAAAGACGGAGCCATGAGCCACAAGCCTTCTTATGTCCTTACCCGAAGCTGGGTTGGCGATGATTCCTACGGTCTTATCAAGCAAAGCTCCTCCCTAAAATCCGTAGTGTTCTCGGACGACTTCAGCCAGGCCAATGGCCGCAAGCTTGCTTTCCGGAACTAACATGGTTACGGTCCCCACCCCTGGCAATCTCCCTATCTCCACTGCGCCGGAGATGGTAACCCTGTTCATCACCTCCTCTTTGGACATGCCAAATAGTTTGGCCAATCGGCTGATAGCATTCTCGGTTGCCTCATTTAGGTTCGGCCCAGAGCCCACCATTTGGATGGGAAGGGCTTCTTCCACTTCCTTCTGGCCGAACTTTTCGGCTAATTCCATTATAAACC
>CAZPWR010000373.1:0-2317 GCA_964590555.1 uncultured Anaerolineae bacterium
CCCCACCCCGTCCTGGCGCCCCACGTTCCCGACCGGCCTCCGGGGGAAGAGGGCGCTGCCAGCGCCCTTTGGAATCTCAGCCAGGCTGTTTACGGCCTGGCCCACTGGGCCCCGACGATTTTGGGACGCACCTGTCCTGAGCTCAAATTTTGCCTGATTTTAAATTTGTGCTATACTTTTTGTGTTAAACCCTCCGGGGGAGGTAAGATGAGAGCTGTAGACATTATCGCCAAAAAGCGCGATGGCTTCGCCCTTACCAAAGAGGAAATTGACTTCTTCGTTCAAGGAAGCGTCCAGGGCACAATCCCCGATTACCAAATTTCCGCCTGGCTCATGGCTATATACCTGAGAGGAATGACCGTAAGAGAAACAGTTGACCTCACCATGGCCATGGCTTACTCCGGCGAGGTCCTCAACCTGAAAGATGTCGCTCCCCTCACCGTGGATAAGCATTCTACGGGTGGAGTAGGCGATAAAACCACCTTAGTCGTAGCTCCCCTCGTGGCCTCCCTTGGGCTTCCCATTGCCAAAATGTCGGGAAGAGGCTTGAGCTTCTCCGGAGGGACAATTGATAAGCTGGAGTCAATCCCGGGCTATAGGGTTGACCTAAGCGTAGAAGAGTTCAAGAAGATGGTCAAAGAACACGGAATTGTTGTATCCGGTCAGACAGCTCAGCTTGCTCCCGCTGATGGCATATTCTACGCCTTAAGGGATGTGACTGCTACGGTCCCCAGCATCCCGCTCATCGCCAGTTCAGTCATGAGCAAGAAGATAGCAGCCGGAACCGATGTCCTGGTTTTGGATGTGAAAGTAGGTAAAGGTGCATTCATGAAGACCCTTGAGGATGCCAAGGCTCTGGCTCAGCTCATGGTGGATATAGGCAAAAGTGTTGGCAAGAAAGTGGCGGCTGTAATAGCCGACATGAATCAGCCCCTTGGGATGGCAGTAGGTAACGCTTTGGAGGTTAAAGAGGCTATAGAGACCCTGCAAGGGAGGGGCCCGAAAGATTTTGTAGAACATTGCTTGGTCGTAGCTACTGAGTTGATCCGCCTTTCGGGCAAAGCCAGGGATTCCCGTCAAGCCAGGAGCATGGCTGAAAAAGCTCTGAACGAAGGCCAAGCCTGGGAGAAGTTCCTGGAATGGATTGAAGCGCAAGGTGGAGACCGTAAAGCGGTGGAAAACCCGGAGCTTCTGCCCAAGGCCCGCTACCGTGAACCTCTCCTCTCCCCTCGCTCCGGCTACATCTCAGAGCTTGATGCCATGGAAATAGGCTTGGTGACAGTCCTCCTGGGTGGGGGGAGGGAGAAAAAGGGTGAACCTATAGATTACTCCGTGGGGATTGAGCTGGAGAAGAAAATCGGGGATTATGTGGAAAAGGGCGAGCCCCTCCTCTACATCCATGCCAATGACCAAGCTCGCTTGGAGCAAGCGCGCCAGCGCCTCCTTGGGGCCTTCGCTTTTACTGAGACCGAGCCCCCAACCCCTCCACTCATTTACGAGGTGATAAGGTGAAAATAGCGGTCCTTTCGGACTTACACGACCACCTCCATAACTTGAAGGCTTTTGAGCCAGCAATTAAAGAGGCCGATGCCCTTATTTTCTGCGGGGACTTTTGCGCCCCCTTCTCCTTGGCCACTTTAGCCGAACTTTTCAAGGGACCAATCCACGCCGTTTTCGGCAACAACGACGGAGACCAATGGCTCCTTTCCAAAGTCGCCTTGCGTTTTGAGAATGTCCGATTGGAAGGGATTTTTGCGCGCCTGGAATTAGGCGGTAGGTCCATTTTCGTAGTGCACTACCCGGAAATAGCCGAGGACGTAGCTGCTTCTGGCCGATATTCCCTGGTTTGCTATGGCCACAACCATCGGGCGGCTGTGGGGAGGGTTGGCCAAACTCTCTTGCTTAATCCTGGCGAAGTAATGGGGCGTTTCGGCGTTTCCTCCATAGCCTTGTACGATACCGAGGCTAACGAGGCCGTCTTCTACTCCCTCACGGATGGCAAACCCACCATCTGGCAGCCAAGTCCCCCTTAAGTTGCTTCTGGCCGCAGGATAAGGCGGGGAACGTAGGGCAACTATGCTTCCGCGCAGGCACCCCCGTTTGCGAAAGGTTCGCCAAGGCTTTGGTTCCCACTCGTGGGTGGGTTGCTAATGTGGGCTGTTTGCCCCCTTTTTACCCCCCTCGTAGGTGGGGTTAGGGGAGTTGGGGGCACATCCCCCAGACCCCGTGCCAGGGGGTTTCACCCTCTGGACCCCCATGCCCCCTGTGATGGGGCTATGCCATCTTCACCCCCGGTTTAATTAAGGTCGGCGAAGGC
>CAZPWR010000374.1:0-2815 GCA_964590555.1 uncultured Anaerolineae bacterium
GGGAAGGCCTCCGAAGAGCAGGCCTCGCATACGCCGACTTAAGTCGGCCCCTTGGCCCTTTGGCCAAAAGTCGGCCTTCGCCGACCTACACTAAACCGGGGGGCGGAGGGGAGCTCTGGGGTACCACAAGCCAACGGGAGAAGGGGGCAGAGGGGTTGGAGGGGGCGGAGCCCCATCTCGGAGGGCGTGGGGGATGTCCCCCACAAAATCAAATTAGGGGCGAGCAGCATACCCCGGCAAGCCCGCCTACGAGTGAGGCCCAAACCCAGGCAAACCCCCCAGCAAACGGGAGTGAGTAAAGCGTAGGCAATTGAGGGGCCAAGAGCAAAGCCCCCTAACAGATGATTCACAATAAAGGGGTTAAGCAAACACTTGCGTTGCGAGCCAGTCCCCTATGAGCCAGTAGCGGAAATCACGACCTTGGCTGCACTGGATCCCACCGATGACTCCGTAGACTAAAGCGCCAAGAGGGATGAGGCTAAGGAGTAGAGCTACCGGAACACAGAGGCAACCTATGAGGATTGTACTAAGGAGTCCGCTCAAGAACCAGGCAATAGCGGCTATAACCCCTCCCCCAACCCAAGCAAGTAGCTGGAAAACAAAGGCTTGCAAGCTTTGGAAGGCTACGTAACGCGAGCGCTCCCTGAAGATGATGTAAATGACCAAAGGCGCAAACACCCCTATAAAACCGGAAACGAGGTTGAGTAGGATGCTGAGGTGAGCGAGCATGGCCCAGGTCCTTTCTTCTTGGGGGGTCAAAGGTGACGGCAAAGCTTTCTCTTCCATCCCTACCTCCTTTCAATTCTTGCTCCAAGGCTACGAAGCTTTTCATCTATGTTTTCGTAGCCTCGGTCTATCTGCTCAATGTTTGATATTTCGCTTTGCCCTTGAGCGCACAGAGCCGCTATGACTAAAGCCATGCCGGCTCTTATATCCGGGCTTGAAACTTGTTCCCCGTGGAGCTTAGAAGGCCCCACCACCACAGCTCGGTGCGGGTCGCAGAGTATTATCTTGGCCCCCATGGCAATGAGCTTGTCCACGAAGAAGAGCCTGCTTTCAAACATCTTCTCAAAGAACAGAACTGTCCCTTTAGCCTGGGTGGCCGTAACTATGGCTATGCTCATCAGGTCCGCAGGAAAGGCTGGCCAAGGCCCATCCTCCACCTTGGGGATGGCTCCATCCATCTCATCCCTCACCACAAGCTCTTGTCCAGCGGGGACCAAGATGTCTTCACCCATTATTTCAACCCTTGCCCCAAGCTTCTCAAAGACCATGAGGGCCATCCGCATGTTTTCGGGGACTGCTTTCCTTATGAGGATTTGCCCCCCGGTAGCCAGAGCGAGCCCAATGAAACTGCCTACTTCAATGTGGTCGGAGGGGATTTCAAAGACAGTGCCATGGAGTTTGTCCACCCCTTCTACTATAAGGACATTGGAACCTATACCCGAAATCTTCGCCCCCATCTGGTTGAGGCAACGGGCCAGGTCCTGGACGTGCGGCTCAGAAGCTGCGTTCCGGATTATTGTGGTACCTTTGGCCAGGGCCGCAGCCATGAGGACGTTTTCAGTACCAGTGACACTGGCTTCGTCTAAAAGGATATCAGTTCCTCGGAGAGAAGAGGCGCTAAGATAATACCTGGCATCTACATCCACCTGGGCCCCCAAGGCTTTGAAGGCTAAGAAGTGGGTATCAAGCCTCCTGCGCCCGATGACGTCACCTCCCGGCGGGCCAAGTTTCACCTTCCCGCAGCGGGCCAGCATAGGCCCGGCCAAAAGTATAGAGGCCCTTATCTGGCGGCAAAGGTCCTCCCTCAAAGTCGTTTTCTTCACATCGCGCGCCCTTAAAGTCACCTCCTTCTCCCCAGTGAAGCTTATCTCTACCCCCAGGTCCTCCAATAAGGCCAACATTGTCTTGACATCGCCTATGAGGGGAACATTCCTCAGGACCAGAGGTTCATCGGTGAGGAGAGAGGCTGCCAGAAGCGGCAGAGCGGCGTTCTTGTTCCCGCTTGGGATGACTTCTCCCTCAAGGGGTATTCCGCCTTCAATGATGAATTTAGCCATTGCCTTGCCCCTCCACGTAAATCTTATCGCCGCGGCGAAGGTTGAAAGTTCGGGCCGCGTTGCCTTGACGGATGGCTATCTCCAGCCGGCCTGTGCTTCCTATGTAGGCAACAGGCTCACCCTCGCCCACATCGGCAAATGTTTTCTTAAGGCCGTGAATCTTGCAGTCGGCAACCCTTATGACCACCCCTTCCTTAAGGTCTTGCGCTTTAAGGTTAGTTATCAAGTTACCGAAGCGGTCTATGTGAAGGATGTGGCCCACAATGGTTCCATCGGGGAGTCTGAAAGGGCAAGGCCATTCCAAGAGGATTGGGTCCTCAATAGCTACCCCCATCTCTTCTAATGGGACTCCAAGGGAGAGGTGAGCAGCCACAGGGGCAAAGATGTCGCGCCCATGGAAAGTAGGGCTAATTTCCGGAAGCCAGTAGCGGGGATTAGTGAGGGAAATTATTTTCCGGACACCCTCCCCTTTGAGGATGGGGGTCAAAAGGCCATTATCGGGGGCTAAGAAGATAGCGCGGGCTGTCTCTACAGCTATAATTCTCCGTCCTGAGCCTACCCCAGGGTCAACCACCGCCACATGGATTGAGCCTTGAGGGAAGTAAGGCCACGATGCTTCAAGGATAAAGGCTGCCGTCAGCACATCTTGCGGTGGAACTTCATGGGTTATGTCCACTATAGTGACCTTGGGGTTTATGGATAGAATCACCCCCTTCATAGCTCCCACAAAGTAATCCTCAAGGCCGAAATCC
>CAZPWR010000375.1:0-3425 GCA_964590555.1 uncultured Anaerolineae bacterium
ATGCGGCCTATAGCCCCTTGCCTTACTTCATTGAATACACCGTAAGGGCCCTGTTCCAAGAATTTATCCCTCACGGAGCACCGCCGGTGAGCGTTCCGGGAGCGAACTACGACCTCATAGTTCAGACAGAACCAGACCCAGACCAGGTTATTGAACTGCAAATAGAAGGGGCACCCGGAGGGGAAGAGTCTAAGCCTCTGGACCTTAGGCCTGGCAGCTCCTTCAAAATCCGGACTGGCGTCATCCTTGACCGCAACGGTAACCCCGTACCCGATGGCACCCCCGTTGTGTTTAGGCTCTTCTATCCTGCCGAATCCTTGGAGCTTCCCCGCCGGGAAGTCACGACTGTAAACGGCATAGCCGAAGTTTCCCTAACATTAGAGCGAACAGGCCAGTTGGAGATAACGGCTTCAAGCCTCTCAGCTACCAAGTCCACCAAAATTGTGGTGACCGTTCAGGAAAACCAGCCAGCCATTTTAGCCACTGTAGTTCCTCCTCCAACCCCAACCTTCACTCCCGTTCCAACCCCCACACCTACACCGACTCCTTCACCTACACCCACCCCCACGCCTGCTCCGGTCTCCAGTCCTACGCCCGCGCACTTCTTTGGAGCCTTGGCCGGTATAATCCTGGCTGGAGCGATTAGCCAAATTGGAGAAGCTCGGCTTAAAATCAGGTTGAGGAGATTCCTTCTGGTTGCGATTGCCGGCCTGGCTGGATACATAACCTGCGCCGTGGTGGCTATCTTTGTCGGGGGCGAAGGAGGTAAAGCTATCGTAAAAAGCTTGCCATTTGTGAGCTCTGCCTTAGCTCTGGCCCTTAGCATTTTATGCCTGAGACGAAAGGGGTAGAGATGCTCGGCATGAATTTCTTAACGCAGATTAACTTCATCCTTTCGTCCGGGATCGTGTTAATAGCTTTTTCCCTCCTGGCTTACATGGCTTCCGCCAATTTCTTCAATCCTGTGGCCAGAGCTTTCTGCGCCATGATGGCCTTCGTTATTGCCACATACTGCGGCGACCTTGTCATCCCTAACGTTAAAGAGCTAAGCATGGCTTTCTCCTGGTTGCGTTTCCAGTGGTTTGGCATTTCCTTCATCCCCGCCGCTTACTTCCACTTCGCCGATGCCATTTTAAGGGCGTCAGGCTCTTTCTCCCCCTGGCGGAGGTGGATTTCCTGGGTTCTATACATCCTTGGCTTCCTCTTCTTCCTAATAGCACTGAAGACCGACTTTTTAGTTTACGATGGTCGTTACCATGGAGGGCTTGTTTATCTCTCCCCCGGCCCACTTTTCCCCATTTTCACCGTTTTCTTCATCCTCTCCTGCCTTTCCAGCTTGTTCATCCTCTACAAGGCAAGGCAGAAAGCTTTTACCTCCACATCCCGCCGGCGCCTTTCCTACCTTCTGGGAGCATTCATCGGGCCTGGAATAGGCGTGTTCCCTTACCTGCTCCTCTCACGAACTGCTACCCTTTTGACCCCGCCTTTAGTCCTTTTCCTCTCCATAGTGGGCAACGTAATAGTCGCCCTCATGCTTACAGTAATGGCTTACGTGGTCGCCTATTACGGCGCCCTCGCCCCTGACCGAGTAATCAAGCACCAGCTCATCCATTACCTACTGCGTGGGCCTTTCGTCGGTATATGCGTCATAGGAATAATCTTGCTCCTTTCCGGAGTTGATAACTTCCTCGGCTTGCCTGGCGAAACCGTCACCATCTTCGCTGTGGTCATGGCTATAGTCTTCCTCCAAATCCTCATCAATAAGGCTAAACCGTTCATTGACCGGCTAATCTACAGCCGTGACCGGGATGAGGTCACTTGGATTCAGGAATTGGACAGGAGACTTCTCACCACGACCGACTTACAACAGTTCTTGGAAAGCATCCTGGTAGCACTTTGCGAGCTCCTCAGGGTACGGTGGGGATTTGTAACCTTCCAAGGCAAAGCTATAGAAGCTCACTGTGGACCGCTCTCGGCAGTTAACAAAGCGCTTAATTCCCTCCCAGCTTATCTGGATAAAGCGCCAAGGGTCAATTTGGTGGAAGGCCTCAACATTTACGACCTCGGCTTTTGGGTTATACCCATAGAGCTTAATGAAGAGGAAATAGGCATCTTGGCCGTAGAGGCTCCCCCGCCGGAAGCCGAGTTCTCCAGTGAGGAACTGGAAGTTTTTAAGACCTTGGTCCGGAGGATTGCCAGGGCCCTTGAGGATAGGGTCCTCCAGCAGAAGGTCTTTGAAGCCCTCCAGCACATAATCCCCGACGTAGAGAGCATAAGGAAGTGGCAAAGCTCCCTTTATTCTATGCCGCTGGGGAGAGCGGAAGCTATCCTGGAACTGGCCGGCCCTGAATATCAGCAGTGGATTAAAGAGGCCTTGAGCAATTACTGGGCTGGCCACAAGCTCGCGCAAAGTCCTCTGCTCAAGCTCAAAGTTGTGGAGAAAGCCCTCGCTGAGCACGAAGGCAACCCCGTAAAGGCGCTAAGGGCAGTCCTTAAAGAAGCCATTGAAGCCTTGAAGCCTGAGGGCAAACAGCCTTCGGGTTCCTTGGAATGGATGCTTTACAACATCCTGGAAATGCGCTTCCTCCAAGGGAAGCGCCCACGTGAGGTGGCTGAACGCTTGTCAATAAGCGAATCGGACCTTTACCGAAAGCAGAGGATAGCAATTGAGCAAGTCTCAAAAATCTTGGCCGAAATGGAACGGAGGGAAGCCTATGGTAATGGAAAATATGATGGATGAGGCTGTAATTTCTGAACCCCATTTCCAAGGGGGGCTATCTTCCGCCGATTGGGAAGAAGTGGAGCGCCTGTTCCAAACCGGAGCTATCCTGGAACTACCGATTATAGGCTACAACCGCGGCGGCTTCGTCGTCCAATTCAACAGTATAAAGGGCTTTGTCCCGCTGTCTCAGGTTTCCTTTGTCCCCTACGGCCTCCCCCCAAAAGACAGGCTTTCTTTCTTGGCTCGGTGCATCGGGGAAAAGCTCAGGCTCAAGATTGTTGAAGTAGACCGCGCTCGCAACAGGCTCGTCCTATCGGAAAGGGAGGCCATCTTGCAGGATAAAGGGGAAGAATTCTGGCAGAAAATCCGGCCGGGCCAAGTCCTCAAAGGCGTTGTTACGACCTTGAGGCCGTTCGGGGCTTTTGTGGAGCTCGGCGGACTTGAAGGCTTGGTCCACATTTCAGAAATTTCCTGGAGCAGGATTGAACACCCCTCCCAGGTCCTAAGCCCTGGGCAGGAAGTGGATGTTTTGGTCTTAGATGTAAACCCCCAAGAGAGGAAGATTGCCCTGAGCATAAAGCAGCTTCAGCCCAACCCCTGGATTGGGGTTGAGGAAAGGTACAAAGTTGGGCAAATTTTAAAGGGCAGGGTGACCAATGTTGTGGATTTTGGGGTATTTGTGGAAGTTGAAAAAGGGCTTGAG
>CAZPWR010000376.1:0-2695 GCA_964590555.1 uncultured Anaerolineae bacterium
GTTGTTGTGCGGGTGCGACAGAGGGGGGGGGATAGGGAGGGGAGGGGATATGAGGGGGGGGGTTGGCGAGGTCAAAGTGGGCCAGGCCGTAACCGGCCGGGCTGAGATTGCAAGGGGCGCTGGAAGCGCCCTCTCCCCCCGGTAGCTGTTCGGGACCGCGGGTCGCCAGGACGGAAAGGCCGACGGCCCAGCCCGACGAAACTGGGACATACCCGCCTGGTATCTTTCACTTGACAGGATTGATTCTATTAAGTTAAAATTTCCCTGCTTTAATCCCAACCTTTGGAGGTAATGGATGAAAGCTGCTCCCGAAGTTTTGGACCTTGCCCAGGTGGACCGGAGCCTCGCTCAGCGGGTTAGCCCTGGCCGGTGGGAGAAGCTTCTTTCCTGTATACAGTGCGGGACTTGCACCGCTTCCTGTCCTGCAGCGCACGCAATGGACCTTTCCCCACGGCAGATGTGGCGGATGGTCCAATTGGGGATGACCGAGGAAGTGCTCCGTTCCAAGAGCATTTGGCTTTGCAGTTTATGCTACACTTGTCACGTCCGCTGCCCGCGCGGGATTCCGCTTACGGAGACCATCGTCCGTTTGAAGGAACTGGCGATAGAACGGGGCATTGTCTCTTCCCCGGAGAGCGGAGCCTTCTACCGGGCCTTCGCCGATGTGATGCGTCGCTACGGGCGAGTGCGAGAGGTGGAGTTTATGGCCCGTTACTTCTTGGCTTCTAATCCTTTAACTGCATTGAGTTTCGCTCGCTTGGGTCTGACAATGCTGGCAAGGGGTAAAATCCACATGGAGTTGCCACGGCTGGGTGGAGAGGGCCGACTGGACCGCCTCTTCGCGCGGGTAGCTGAGTTGGAGGAGAAGCGATGAGATACCTTTTCTACCCTGGCTGTTCACAGGAAGGAACGGCATTGGAGTACCGAGATTCCACCCTCGCAGTGCTCCAAGCTTTAGGCGCTGATGTTCAGGAATTGGAGGGCTGGACTTGCTGCGGGGCCAGCGTCGCTTCGGTTATGAGCAATTTGCTCGGCCTTGTCCTTCCGGCCCGCAACTTGGCCTTGGCAGAGAAGCAGGCCAATGGTCGGGACCTGTTCACGGTTTGCAGTGCTTGCTACACCAACTTTCGCCGGACTTCTGCCACTTTGGCCGCCGACCGTCAGCTTCACCAGAAGGTCAACCAAGCTCTGGAAGTAGAGGATTTGACCTATCGGGGGACAATGACCGCCCGCCATATTCTGGACATTTTGGCTAACGATTTCGGGCCGGAGGCAATTCGGGCGCGTGTGAGGAAACCGCTGGAGGGGCTCGTTGTTGCCCCCTACTACGGCTGCCAGACTGTCCGCCCATATAGCCCGTTTGACGATGGGCAGCGCCCTACCTCCATGATACCGCTGCTGGAAGCGCTGGGGGTCAATGTCCACCGCCATCCCCGTGAAGCTTCCTGCTGCGGGACTTCGCTCCTGATGACCAAGCCGGAAGTGGGCCTGACCATGGTCGGCTCGGTGTTGGAGGCTTGCGAAGGCGCCGACTGTATCGTGACCGTTTGCCCAATGTGCCATATGAACCTGGATGCTTATCAAGACAAAGTTTCAAGGCTGTTGGGCCGCAAAGTGCGGATTCCTGTCCTTTACCTGCCCCAGCTAATAGGCTTGGCTTTTGGTCTGCCGGAGGAAAAGCTTGGCCTGCGACGGCACATAACTCCGGTAAACTTCCCAAAAAGGAGTTAGTCCTATGGAGCAGCCAAGAATTGGCGTCTATATCTGCGAGTGTGGCATAAACATTTCGGCTACAGTTGATGTTAACGCTGTGGCGGAGATGGCTTCCAAGCTCCCTGGCGTTGTCGTTGCCCGCGTCTACAAGTACATGTGCTCCGAACCAGGCCAGAAGATGATAGCGGAAGACATCCGCAACCTGGGGTTAAATCGGGTTGTGGTGGCTTCTTGCACTCCAAGGATGCACGAAATTACCTTCCAGCGCGTTTTAGAGAGCGTTGGCCTCAACCCTTATTACTTTGAAATGGCCAACATCCGGGAGCATGTCTCTTGGGTAACTAAGAATAGGGAAGAAGCCACTGAGAAAGCCAAAAGGCTTGTGCAAGCTGCCGTAATGCGGGTCTCTTTCCACCAACCTCTGGAGCCCCGTCGCGAGCCAGTGACAAAAGCAGCCTTGGTCGTCGGTGGAGGAATTGCTGGAATCCAAGCTTCCCTCTCCATAGCCGATGCTGGCTACCAAGTCTACCTGGTGGAAAGGGAGCCCTCCATCGGCGGCCACATGGCCCAGCTTGATAAAACCTTCCCCACCCTGGACTGCAGTACCTGAATCCTCGGCCCCAAGATGATGGATGCCGGTCGGCATCCCAACATTACCCTCCTAACTTACAGCGAAGTGGAAGATGTATCTGGCTACATCGGCAACTTCACAGTCCGAGTCCGGAAGAAAGCACGGTCTGTGCGGGAGGAAGTTTGCACAGGCTGCGGTATCTGCCAGGAGAAGTGCCCCGTTAAAGTTGTGGATACCGGCTTTGAAGTCGGGATGGGCAAGCGCAAGGCCATCTATCGGCCCTTTGCCCAAGCCATCCCTAACGTGCCGGTGATTGACCGTGAAAACTGCCTCTGGTTCACCAAAGGCCGGTGCCGAGCTTGCGAAAAGCTCTGCCCTGCCGGCGCCATTGACTACGAACAGCAGGACCAA
>CAZPWR010000377.1:0-5845 GCA_964590555.1 uncultured Anaerolineae bacterium
GCGCGCCCCTCCCCCTCCCGGTAGCCGGTCGGGAACGCGGGTCGCCGGGACGGAGAGGGGCGCTTTAGCGCCTCATTTTTGCCTAAGCGGAAAGGCCGACGGCCCAGCCCGACAAAATTGTGGGGCCACCCCTCACAACCCTCTGGCCTCCTTTACCCCCTCGTAAGGGGATTATGAGGGATTTCCCTCCCCGTTTGCTGGGAGTTTGCCAAGGTTTTGGGTCCCACTCGTGCGTGGGTTTACCCCCCTCGTAGGTGGTTACGGGGGGTTCCCCCGTTTTGATTAAGGTCGGCGAAATTGGGACACCCCCTACGGCTATCGTGAGCCAAGCGGTGGTGCCATGCCAGTTGGCGAGCAAAAGGCGGCTATTAGGAGGTGATTGCGGCAAACTCTTCCCGGAGGGTTTTCTCAAACGAGGGGTCGGATTTGAGGACTTCATTCAATTGGGAGAGAAAAGCTTCTGCGCCCTCACGCCCTTCAGTATATTCTCTGAGGAGAATGTAGAGGCCATAGCAAAAATCCAAACTCTTAGGTTGGCCCGATTTAAGCCGGGCCAAAGTTGTTTCAAATTCTTCTCGGTCATACTCGCTTAATTGTCGCATGAGAAGCTTAACTGCCCCCAGGAAAATATGGGGTGGGTAGGAGGAGAAAGCCTTTTGGAAATCTTCCCACATCTTCCTCCGAAGCCTAAGGTCATGGTGCCGGAGCAAATACTGGGCCAAGGTGCTGTAAATGCCGTCAAAGCCGATCCCTACGGTTTGCCCCCTTATGTTTATATCCAGCAGGCTTGTCCTGGCTATCACCAGGTAACCGAGGCCAGCTGTTATCGCTCTGACTAAGGGGTTTTCCAGCGAAGGCAAGAACTCACTTCGCACCAAAATCCCGCTGATGTAGGGCAGAGCCCAATAAACGAGGGTGCAGAAGACAGCATTAAGCAAGACAAAGAAGAAGTAATAGGGAGAGAAGAAAATCTCTCCGATGGTGCGAGCCTGATACTTGCTCATAAGCTCCATAGAGCTGGCTACAATGGCAATTATGACGGCCAGAAGGCATCCAAGGATGGTTTGGAAGTCCGGCATTGTAGCTACTCGTTGAGTTCAATGATCTCCAAAGAAGAAGCGTCCTCTGCTACGCAAGGATTGGCATTAACTTTTTCTATCCGTATCAGCCCTCTTTTTTTAAGGGTTTTTACAGCTTCCTGAACAACCCCATAAGGCAAGCGGGTGGAGAAAACAAGCTCGGGTATGGATTGCTTGCCCTGCTGCCTGAGGCTGAGAAGTACTCTTTTAAGCACTTCTTTCTGCGAGTATTCCATAGTTCATCACCTCCGCAAATACATTATAGCACTTGGTGGGCAAAAGGACAAAAAGGTAAGGCAAGACGGCAGGGGGCTTCGCCTCTTCCACCCCAGTTTGATGAAGGTCAGCGGGGGCCGACCTTTGGCCTAAAGCTTCGCCCCGAAGGGCCCAAGGAGGACGACTTAAGTCGGTGTATACGGCCAGTGCCCGGTTTCCTCAAATGGCAAAGGCTGTGCTAAAATGGGAAAAAACCGAGGGAACGTAAAAATGCGCTTTGTCCAAAAGCTTGCTTACAGCTCTGGCAGTTTGGCTGCCATCATCTCCTACCAAGCTTTCGTCACTTTCGTCCAATTTTTCTACATTGATGAACTCAAGTTGCCCGCCATGCTGGTTGCAACCGTTGGATGGACCATATACGGGGTATGGAATGCCATCAATGACCCCTTGGCTGGGGCTATCTCTGACCGCACGCGCACCCGTTGGGGAAGGCGTATCCCTTACATCCTCTTCTGCACTTTGCCCTTGGCCTTAACCTTCGCCCTCATCTGGACCCCTCCATTTAAAGGGGCAGGGCAATCTAACTTGCTTTTCGCCTGGTTTTTGCTCTTCATTTTGCTCTTTGACGGCCTGTGGACGATAGTGGTGCTCAATTGGACGGCCCTCTTCCCGGAGATGTACCAATCCCTTGAGGAGCGAGCTCAGGTTTCTGGCCTCAGGCAGGCTTTCTCCGTTATCGGTCTGCTTATGGGTGCAGCCCTTCCACCACTCCTTTACAGCCGCTTCGGTTGGGGCACCATGGGCCTTGTCATCGCTTCCGTCACTGCCCTCTTTTTCTTCATCTCCCTCCTCGGCAGCCGAGAGAGGCCAGAATTGAGGGCCGAATCTCTTCCCTTAGGGCTTGCTTTGAAGGCTACCCTGAAAAACCGCTCTTTCCTGGCTTTCGCCGGAGCTAACATCCTCATCCAATTCTCCTTCCTCGTGCTTCAAGCCACAGCGCCCTTTTACGCTAAGCACGTCCTTCAAGCCAGCCCTAATCAGACTTCCGTTCTTCTGGCTACCCCTTTCGTTGGAGCAATGCTCTTTCTTTTCCCTTGGACTAAAATCATCGTGCGCCTGGGGCCCAGAGGAGCGCTCATGTTGGCCTGCTTATTGTTTGCAGCCCCTTGGCTTGCTTTTCAGGCGATAAGCAGTTTCACCAGCGCTCTCATTGCCGTTGCAACTGCCGCCATCGGCTTAGCCGGGCTGCTCATGCTACCCGACATAGTAATCTCCGATGTCATTGACGAAGATGAATTGAACACAGGAGCGCGAAGGGAAGGCATTTACTTCGGCATCAATGGCTTCCTCATACGTTTGGCCTTCGTGCTGCAGGGCTGGGCGATGGGCGCAGTCCTCACGGTTACAGGTTACGACCCCTCCTTAGCTTTACAAAAGCCTTCGGCCATTGCTGGCCTGCGCCTCCTTATGTCCTACGTCCCAATCGTTGGGCTTTTGGGCGCTTTGGCTTGTCTGTTCTTTTACCCCCTCCACGGAACGCGCCTGGCCCAGGTGAAAGAGCAATTGGCTAAACTTCACGCCGAAAAAGTCAGGAGGGCACCATGAAAACAGGCGTAAGTTATTTCGGAAACCGCTTCCTCAAGCATTTCTTGCGGGATTTGGAGGACATAAAAGCCCACAATTGCACTTACATTGTGCATTGCTTTGAGGAAAATGACCTGCTTTACTATCTGGACACGATGAAGGAGATTGTGGCCGCTACCCATGAAGCGGGATTGGAAGCCTGGATTGACCCCTGGGGTGTGGGAGGGGTTTTCGGAGGCGAAGCCCAAAGCGGCTTCTTAGGGCGACATCCCGAAGCACTGCAGGTAACTTCCGACGGCCGGCAGGTGCCTGCCGCTTGCCTCAACAATCCCCAATTCCGCCAGTTCATGCACGAGTGGATTGATGGAGCCGCTTACATTGGTGGTGACGTTGTCTTTTGGGATGAGCCTCACCTTTACATCCCCTGGGAACAACTTTTAGCCGGACACTTTGATGTTCCTTGGGCCTGCCGCTGCCCCGTTTGCCAGGAAAAATTCGCCGCCGAATACGGCCACCCTATGCCTGCTGAGCTTACCGAAGAAGTGCAAACTTTCCGCCAAAAGACTTGCCTTGATTTCCTGCGGGATGTAAGCAGCTACGCTAAGGAGAAGGGGTTGCGCAATGCCCTGTGCGTGCTACCTGTGGAAATCCCTCTGTTGGGCTTGCCTCCGTTTGAAGAAGCGGGTGAATTGGAAACAGTGGACATCTTCGGGACCGACCCCTACTGGGTGCTTTTCTACAGCCTTGCCCCTCAGCTTGTCCCCCCATTGGAGGAGTTTGTGGGGGGATATGTCCGGCGTGTGGTGGAGATTTGCCGACGCACAGGTAAAGAGGATAACATCTGGGTCCAGGCCTTCTCAGTCCCGGAAGGCCTTGAGGAAACGGCTATAACCGAGTGCATCCGCATTGCTGTGGCCAACGGCGCAACCAATATTGCCGCTTGGGGCTATGCTGGGTGTGGCCACATGTCCAGCCGGGCCTGCGCCAGACCCGAACTTGTCTGGGAAATTATCGGGAGGGAATTCGGGAAACTTCTACGTGCGAAATAGCTGCAGCTACTGCTGGCTCACTTACAGCTTCCCCAAAGTAAACCCAGACGGGCCGGAAGGGGTGGTAAGCCTCGCCGATAGCACCTTCCCCCTTAACCCCTAAGAAAGCATGGGAACACCTAAAACACCCGCGCAGGTCAACCCTGGCCCCGAGGGCTTGAAGGGCTTCAATTGCTTTCCCACTAAGCTTGAGGGAAGCCTCGTCCTTGACCCCCACTGCTACAATGTGCCCCTCGGGAATTGAGGTCAAGTAATGGGCCAGGTTCTCCGCTTCCTCCTCAGAGGCGAATGTATCAAACGAAGCCACTTCCCTCAATTCCCCAGCCGGCGAGATTAAGGCCAGATTGTAACCGCGTTTCCCAAGCGCCACATCTTTGCCATCAAGGTATATGTGCGCAAAATCCCCCACATCCATCCCCGCACTTCCGACCAGAATGCCCTCAGGGGGAGGGAAGAGGCGAGAAAAGCGCAAGGTGAATTCATTAAGCCCTTCTTTTATCGCCTCCGAAGGGATGAAGGCCTCGCACTCCTGCCACCCAGGCTGCAGGGCGCAGGAACCCAGCGTGCGATTCCCTATCTCCAGTGTCATGGTTTGCCCGTCCCCGGGGGAGAACACCCTGACTTTCACCCGATAAGCTCCGGCTTTGAGGGGTAAGAAGAGGCGAGCTCTGCGCCTCTGGACCCAAACATACCTTCCGGTAGGCACCGGAGCCCAGCCTTCGCCTCGGCTCAGGTGTGCCATGCGTTCACCCATCGCAAGGGAAAGGTGGTCCGGGAAGGGAGTAGGTTCAACCTTGAAGACTACAGGGCCATCCGGCAGCTCCGTCGGCACCTCCAAGCCGAAAACTTCGGCCAAATAGCTTAAAAGCGAGGTAGGAACTTGGCGAGGGTGGATGACTATGTAACGGATGCCGAAAAACTGGAGGAAGTAAGGTGCAAGCTTTTTATCTTCTTCCACAACCTCTGGCCACAACGTGTGGCCGTTCTCCAGAGCGATGATGGTATTGATGATTGGGGCTTCGGTGAAATATTGGAACTTGAACTCCGGATTGCGCGATGTGTTCCCCCCCAGAATCGGCTTCTGGTGGAATGTCTGGTAGTATTGCTCAAACATGATGATGGGATGCATGGTTCCGGTTATCCGGAAGCTGTTCCTCCAAGCCAAAGGTATTTCCAGCACTGTTCCTGGCTCCGGGTCGGAGGCGATGGCCTTGTAGGCTTCTGGGATTCGCATGTCCGAAAGGGGCAACGGGATTGAAAGGTGCTCAAGGAGGGTGAGCAAGGCCAAGAGGGCGAAGGAGGCTTTCCGCCATCGCTCCTTAGCTCTTTGAAGTAAGGTTTCCGCCCCCATAGAAGCAGCCACTGCCAAGCAAAGGATTACCATCACATTGTATCGGCCTGGGTAACGGTTCCCTTTAAAGAAGGGGATTTCTTGGATGAGGGCAAAAGGCAGGGGTATTCCGGTATCCTCACCGTTGAGATGGAGAGTAGGTCCGAAGGCAAGGAGGAGGAATATAAACGCTCCCACTACCCAGAAGCGCGCCCCCTTCTCCTTCCAAAGCCCTATCAGGGAAAGCGCTGAGACCACGAAGCCCAGGTATAAATGCTGCCCCTTATCGTGCGGGAACGGGAAGTGGTCCACTACCTTCCCCAAGATGGGGTGAAGGCGAGTGGGGAGGAAGAGGCCCACTGGGTCGGCGGAGAAGACCTCGGCAAAGCCTGTCCCCTGCAGGAAGAAATCGCCTTCGGCCAAGAGGTCTGGAACCATCGCGGCCAGAAGAGGGGATATTCCAGCCGAGAAGAGGAGAAGCATTAAGGCCGTCTGGAGCAAGAGGGGGCCGGGCCTCTGAAGGCGGAAAGCAAGGGCCCAGATTAAGTAGAAAGCAAGGAAGAGGAGTAGGAAAGAGGCGAAAGTCA
>CAZPWR010000378.1:0-4408 GCA_964590555.1 uncultured Anaerolineae bacterium
CCCCCTCTACCCCTTCTGCGACCCTACCTTCCCCCGTATCACGGTGATACCCCGCAAGGCTTCCGGCGGTCCCTACTGCGTAATGAACTCCCGCCACATCCGGGGCGACCTTGTCCTGGCCTGGCCCACTGCTGAAATAGCGGTGATGGGGCCTGAGGGAGCAGTGAACATCGTGTTCCGCAAGGAGTTGGAGCAAGCTCCTGACCCTGACGCCTTGAGGGAGAAGCTGATTGAAGAATACAGGGCCAAGTTCGCTAACCCCTATGTAGCCGCCTCCCGAGGCTTCATAGACGATGTGATAGAACCCCACGAAACCCGCCCCCGTCTCATAGAAGCCCTCAAGGCCCTCCAGAACAAGCGGGATACCAACCCACCCAAGAAGCACGGCAACATTCCCCTCTGAGGAGAGCGCATGGAATGACCAAGCTCATAATCCAAATACCTTGCTACAACGAGGAAAAAACCCTGCCCCAAACCCTGAAGGACCTTCCAAGGGCTATCCCTGGCGTGGACAAAATAGAAGTCTTGGTTATAGACGATGGAAGCACTGATGGCACTGTGAAAGTAGCCCAAGAGATGGGGGTGGACCACATCCTCAAGCTTCCCTGGCACATGGGGCTGGCCAGAGCTTTCATAGCTGGCCTGGAAGAAGCGCTAAGGCTTGGAGCCGACATCATTGTCAACACCGATGCCGATAACCAATATCCTGGAAAGTATATTCCACTTTTGATTGAGCCCATCCTCAGGGGGGAAGCGGAAATCGTGGTGGGGGACCGGGAAGTAACCAAAGTGCCGCACTTTTCCTTATTCAAACGCTTCCTCCAGAGTTTCGGGAGCAAAGTAGTGGGAATGGCTGCGGGCATGAATATCCCCGATGCCACCAGCGGCTTCCGGGCCATGAGCCGTCAGGCTGCTCTCAGGACGTTAGTCTTGAGCGAGTATTCCTATACCTTGGAAACCCTAATCCAAGCTGGGGCTCAGAAAATCCCGGTAAAATACATCCCCATAGAAACCAACCCCCCTTCCCGCCCCTCTCGGCTGATGAGAAGCGTGATGCAGTACCTTGCCCATTCCTTCTCCACAATCCTGCGCATTTACACAATGTATCGGCCCTTGAAGGTTTTCCTACTGATAGGGAGCCTGAGCATAAGCGGAGGTGTTCTCCTCGGGCTCCGCTTCCTCTACTTTTACTTTACCGGAAGAGGCTCCGGGCACGTCCAATCCCTCATCCTGGCCGCGATTCTATCCATAGTCGGCTTCCAAATTTGCCTCATCGGCCTCCTGGCTGACCTTGTAGGGTTTAACCGAAAGCTTTTGGAGGAGCTGGTCTTCAAAGTAAGGAAATTAGAGCTGGAAATTCAGCATCTGAAGGAGAGGGAGCATGGAATTCAAAGGCAAGCTGATTCTGGTAGTGGACGATGAGAAGAAGCTGGTAGACTTCGTGAGGATGAACTTGGAGCTTGAAGGCTTCCGCGTCTCCGAGGCTTACACCGGTATGGAAGCATTGGAAAAAGTCCGGAAAGAGCTGCCGGATTTAGTAGTGCTGGATGTTATGCTACCCGACCTTGACGGCTTTGAAGTTTTGGAATACTTGCGGGAATTCTCCCAAGTCCCGGTAATAATGCTCACGGTGAGGAAAGATGAGGAGGACAAAATCCGTGGGCTTGAGCTTGGAGCCGATGATTACGTCACCAAGCCTTTCAGTCCGAGGGAACTGGTAAGTCGGATAAAGGCGGTCTTGAGGAGAGTATCGGCCATGGTTCCGGCCAGTGAGGTAGTGAAGGTTGACGATGACCTGACCATAGACTTCCGCAACCGCGAAGTAATAGTTAGGGGGCAAAGGGTTAAACTCCGCCCCACAGAATATCGCCTGCTCTACCACTTGGTGAACAATGCAGGCTGGGTGATGCCGCACGACATGCTTCTATCCAAAGTTTGGGGAAGAGAATACCGAGACGATGTTAACCTCCTCAGGCTTTATATAAACTATCTGCGCCAGAAGATAGAGCCGGACCCCTCCAATCCTCGGTACATCCTTACGGAGAAAGGGGTGGGGTACAAGTTTGTAGATTTCAAGAAGGGGAGGGAAATTGCTCAGGGAAGTCCTTAAGAAGATTGCCGAGGGGGAAGCATTAAGCCTCAAAGAGCTGGCTGACGGCCTTGGCCTCAGTGAAGAGATGCTCAAAGCCATGTTGGAAGATTTGGAGAGGATGGGCTACCTCGCCTCGCGTGTGCCGGATTGCTCTTTCCGCTGCGAAGGCTGCCCTTTGAGGAGCTCTTGCAAAGTGGCTGGGGTAGAAAAAATTTGGTTCATCACAGAAAAAGGGCTCAAGACAACAAAGAGCCAATAGTTCCCTCCTATACGCCGACTTAAGTCGTCCTCTTTGGGCCTTTGGCCGGAGGTCGGCCTTCGCCGACCTTTATTCCCCCCTGCGAGGGGGGTTTTATAGGGGCGGAGCCCCCATGGCGGAGAACGCATTTAGCCTCTAACCGTTTGCCCCACTGCATGAACTGTGATAAAATTAAAGCGAACTCTTGGAAAGAAAAGCAAGATGGAGCTTGTAGATTCCCATACTCATTTGGATTTCCCAGAATTTGACCCCGATAGGGCACAAGTTATAGAAAGGGCCTGGGAGGAAGGCGTTCGCCTTATCGTCAACATCGGGACAGACCTCAACTCAAGCCAGGCTTCAATCGTTTTGGCCGAAAGTTACCCTTTCATCTACGCCTCCATAGGCCTACACCCGCACGATGCCAAATTGCTTGATGAGGAAATGAGCCAAGCTTTGGAAAGGCTTGCCTTCCACCCTAAGGTCGTGGCCATTGGGGAAACAGGCCTTGATTATTACCGTAACCTTTCCCCAAAGGAAGCGCAGAAGAAAGCGTTCGCCTTCCACTTGGAACTGGCTCGGAAATTGGGGAAGCCTTTGGTCATCCACAGCCGGGAAGCTCACCAGGATACGCTGAATTTCCTCAGGGATTTTGCCCGCAACCCAGGCAAACTTCTTCCCCCTTACGGAATAATGCACTGCTTCTCCGGAAGCCTGGAGATGGCCAAAGAAGCTGTTGAACTGGGCTTTCTCATCTCCGTAGCCGGCCCTATCACCTTCCAGAACGCCCGAAAGCTCCCGGCCATCGTCAAAGAATTGCCCATTGATTCCCTCCTCATAGAAACTGATTGCCCTTACCTTGCTCCGCACCCACATAGGGGCAAACGGAACGAGCCAGCTTACGTCCGGTTTGTAGCCCAAGCCGTAGCCGAGATAAAGGGATTAAGCTTAGAAGAGCTGGGGAAGAAAATGCTGGAAAACGCTTTCAAGGTTTTTCGGCTGGATTAGGAGGTAAGAGGTGAAGCTCCTGCCCTTTCTGGAGATAATCCGCGAAGAACTGAGAAAAGTTGAAGAGCTCATCCTTTCGGAAGGAGGCCTGAGTTACAAGCCATTAGCCCAATCGGTGGAAAACATCCTGCGCAGCGGGGGTAAGCGCCTTCGTCCCGCCCTTACCATCTTGGCCTCAAAGCTTTACCCTGCTGATGGGGAAAGGCCGATATTGGCTGCAGCGGCTATGGAACTCCTCCACTCCGCTACCCTGATTCACGACGATTTCATAGACCAAGCACCACTGAGGCGCAACGTCCCAACTTTGAACAGCCTCTGGCCTCCGGCAGCCGTGGTCTTAGCTGGGGACCACCTTTTCGCTAGGGCTGCCTATTTAGCGGCCATGACTGGAAGTCCACGGGTAGTAAAGATCTTTGCCAATGCCCTTAAAACCATTTGCGATGGGGAAATACGGCAGCTATTCGGCGCCTTCAGCTGGCCTCAGGACCAAAGCGATTACTACTATCGCATCTATGCCAAAACCTCATCCCTATTTGAGGCCTCCGCTGAAATCGGTGGTATCCTCAGCAATGCTCCGGAGGAGGCCATCCAAGCCCTCAAAGAATACGGAAGAAACCTCGGTAACGCCTTCCAAATCGTGGACGATGTATTGGATTTCATCGGGGACGAGAAAGTTCTGGGGAAACCAGCTGGAAGCGACCTCCGCCAAGGTATTGTCACTTTGCCTGTTTTCTACTTCATAAAAAGCGGGGGGAACGAAGAATTGGTGGTAAAAGTCTTAAACGCCGGGCCTGAGGACAAGGAAAAGCTTCTGGAAGAGCTACTGAGGGAAATCCGGGAATCGCCGGCTATAGAGCTTTCTCTAAATGAAGCCAAAGCCTTCGTCGAAAAGGCCCAAAGCGTTCTCTCACCCTTGCCCGAAAGTCCTTATCGCTCAGCGCTCATGTCCCTGGCCGATTTCGCCGTGGGGCGAAATTATTGAGGATATGGGCTCCGACCTAACAGTCGTAATCGTAAACTGGAACGTCTCAGCCCTTCTCAGGCGCTGTTTGGAAAGCTTGAAAAATTCC
>CAZPWR010000379.1:0-1713 GCA_964590555.1 uncultured Anaerolineae bacterium
AGGGGCGGGGCAAATTGCCTGAGGGTAACCCCAAACGAATTTACTTTTATCTTCGCCTTCCTTAATCCTAATTTTCTGCCCCTGTGTGCCGATTGAAGATCAGCCTTTCGGGCACTTTTGCGCCAGCGTCAACTTGCGTTAACGCTTTGCCTTTACAAATTTAAGGTCAACCAAGAGCCTTCGGCCGACAGCGAGCAATCAGCACGATGATGTTACTTCAGGATGTAATAAGTGCCGCGTTTGTCCCCTATTTTGATGAGTATCCCTTTTTCCACTAAATCTGCCAGGTCAAGGCGTAGGGTTTCAGCGGAGACGTGCGGGCATAGGCGCCTGGGTTCACGGTTAGTAATGCGGCCATGCTGGCGGATGTAGTTTATTGCTGCCAGTTGCCTTTCGTTCATTTCCATTTCCCAGCGAGGGATAGGGGCCCTTTCCTGAACGTTGTAAAGGATTACGGTGAAGGAATATGGGGTAGCTCTGAATTCCGGCGGGGGGTGGCCAGCATTCACCATTTCTTCAATCATCATGTCAATTCCAAGCCCAAGCTCTTCTATGAAGCCCCAGTAGTAGAGGCCGGAGACAATTCTGGGGTTGCGGGAGAAGTGTTCTTCCACGATATTATCCAAGGTTATGTAGCCGGGAAGGCCGCCAGGGCTTGTGACCTCCAGACGGTCGTCGTACATTTTTACCTCTATTTTACGGCCTCGGAGCCTGTAATCCCTGTGGGCTACGGCATTGACCAAGGCTTCCCTTACGGCAAAGGGCGGGTATTCGGTGCGGTCCTCTCGCACGAGTCCCTTAACTACCGCTTCCCTCTTCATCTCTTCCCAGATTATTTCCCAAGTCCGCTCAATCACTCGGCACAATGGCCCGCCTACTTCCTCCCTCCTTCCGTAGCCCACCAGCCCTTCGGGCCTTTTAGCTTCGTTCCCCAAAAAGCGCACGAAAACGACGCCGCTCTGGGGCAGGAAGAATTGAGGATTAGCTCCAAAAAGCAGGATTCCAGCTACCGTTGGTTCGCCCTGCCTGGTTAAGGCCCCTATCTCTTTGAGTATTTCCTCCTCTGTCCCTTGAGGCCGGCGGCCAGTCCTCTCCTCTCTCTTCTTGAGGTATTCTTCAATGATTTCTTCGCTCAAATCGGCAATGGTTGCCCCTGGTACGGGCTCCTCTTCGTAAGCGCTTATGGGCTTTGTGGAAGCTAACCTTCGGATTTCTTCTCCGCTCAAGAGCTTATTTTCAGTCCCGACTCTGAGGTAAACCCTTCCATCATCAAGGCTGTGTAGGTCAATGCTGCGGTAGACTAAGAGGCTTAAGACGGTGCCGTAGGGGGTTTCAACTCTTTCCCACTCGGCCTTGACTGGCGGCCGGCATCTTTTCTGAGCCAATGCGTAAGCTTCTTCCACTTCCTCAACGGAATGGACGCCCAAGACCCGGCCCCCAGGTTCTACTCCGATGTAGATTGTCCCCCCATCGGCGTTGGCGAAAGCGATGAGGGTCTCGGCCAGGGCTTCGGGTTCAACTTTAGGGATGAATTCTACCAATTGGCCAGGTTTTTTATCCAAGACGAGCGCCCAATCCTCCATAGGCCGCTCCTGCCCCTTTGATTTTATCCTTCTTATCCAGGGCGATGATTTCTTCTGGCACGGCCGGGCGACTTTTGTGTGGTACTTCTCCGGCTTTTATGCGCCAAATTCTCCCTTTTTCCGAAGAGGC
>CAZPWR010000380.1:0-2398 GCA_964590555.1 uncultured Anaerolineae bacterium
TGGTTCATCAAAGAGCATTATCTTGGGCTGCATGGCCAATGCTCTGGCTATGGCCACGCGCTGCTGCTGCCCGCCTGATAGCTGTGCCGGATAGGCATGGGCCTTATCGGGTATCCCCACCTTTTCCAATAGCTCCATGGCAATTCTTTCGGCTTCCTGGCGAGAACGCTTCCTCACTACTATCTGGGCCAAGGTTATGTTTTCCAAAGCCGTGAGGTGAGGGAAGAGGTTGAACTGCTGGAAAACCATCCCCACTTCGGCTCGGATTTTGTTTATGTTGGCCTTTTCGTGGGTCAAAGGTATCCCGTCTACGATTATGGTGCCGCGGTCGGGCTTTTCCAAGTGGTTTATACACCTTAAAAGGGTGGATTTTCCAGCCCCGCTCGGCCCTATTATCACCACAACTTCTCCCCTCTTGACCGAGAGGCTTACATCGTCCAGAGCTACTATATGGCCAAAACGTTTGTAAAGGTGTTCAATGCGGATAATCTCATCGCTCATCGCCTTTACCCCGTCACTTCACTTCAAATTCCACCCTCTTCTCCATAATCCGCACAAGCCTGGAGAAGAAAAGGGTGAGGAAGAGATAGATGAGGGCAACCATAGTCCATGTTTCCAAGCTCTCAAAAGTGCGAGCCATGTACTCCCTCCCCCTTCTGGTCAGGTCCGATACCGCCAGAACCGAGACCAGGGATGAATCCTTCAATAAAGCTACGAATTCGTTACCCACCGGGGGGAGGATAACCCGAAAGGCTTGGGGCAATATGACATAACGCATGGCTTGGAAGTAGCTCATACCCAAGGAGCGAGCTGCTTCCATCTGGCCTTTGGGGATGGATTCAATCCCGGCCCGGAAAATCTCGCTCATGTAGGCCCCGTAGCATATGGATAAGCCAGTAACGGCAGCCACGAAGGGCGAAAGCTTTAGGTCTATGAACCATTGCCCTACCCCTGCAAGCGATGCTATTCCTTTAAGCTTGTAACCGATTAAATCCAACAGCTGGGGCAAAGCGAACCAGATGTAAAGCAGCTGCACCATGAGGGGTATTCCCCGGATTATCTCCACATAGAGGGTAGCGATGCCGTTTATGATTGGGTTTTTAGAAAGCCTGCCCAGCCCACCTATGAGTCCGATAAGCAAGATGAAAGCGAAGGAGACCACCGTCAGGCCCAAAGTTACTGCCACCCCATCCAGGAGGAAACGGAAGATGCGGCCGAAAGGCTGGGGCTTGAGCTGGGTCAAGGCCAGCACGGTGAGAACGGAGAAAACCACCAAAAACCAACCGACGTCAAGCGTAATCTTAAGCTTTCTGGGGGCCAGTATCGCTCTTTCCGCTTCCGCCGCCATTACCCACCTCCCTCTGCCGGAATTTTCCTCCATCGCCTCAACCCTATGCCTATGAGTATTGCCAGAGGAGCTATGACAAGGGAAAGGAATCCCACCGGAACCATCTGTAGCAGATCAAGGTAATACTTGAAGCCAAGCTTCAGGTCCGGGATGTACCAGGAAAAGCGGTAATTGTAAAGCCAGTAGAAGGACAAGACTTGGAGCAGAATCCAGTAGCCGGTGAAGAAAGCGTAAGACACCGCACGTTCAAAGGTCTCAAAAGCAGGCTTTTTCCAGGAGAAAAGGGCCAGAAGAAGCCCCGCTACTACGAAGGAGAGCGCAGCGTCCAAGAGGCGTTCGTTGAAAAAGGCCTTTATCTGAGCCTCGGTGTTGAAGGCCGAAAGCGACCAGTTATACCCTCGCCCGAAGAACAGGGCATTGTAGAAAGCAAAGTAGAGCAAGGCAAAGGCCAGAGGTATAAGCAAGGAGCGAAGGCGTTTGCGATAATTTAAAAGGTAAAGGAGAGGCACAAAAGCCAAGAGCAAAGTAATTGGGAGCCTGGCGAGCCTTTCTTTCCAAAGCTTTGAACCTCTAACCGCCGCGGCCTTAGCCTTCAGTTCCCGGTAAAATTGCCCAAAGGAGCCTTCTTCCCCGCTGGCAAGTTTTTCCCGATACTTGGATAGGATGCCGCTGGCAAAGGGGGAAGAGCCCAAGGCCTTAGCATAGGAGTCGTAGAACCCTGCCAGTTGAAGTGCTGCGTTCAGCCCTTTGCGCCCTTTAACCTCGGCCGAGGCATCTATAAGTTCCAAGAGTGGTCGGCCTTGGGAGTGAATCGGGTAAGGAATACCTAAAATAGCAGCTACGGTGGGAGCAATATCAGCTTGCGTTTGCTCGGTGTACAAGCCTTTCCTTATGGGCTTCCCTTTCAGGACCAGCGGGACTTTGAGGACTACCTCTTCCCAGCCTCCATGTCCGCCTCGGTCAATGTGGCCATGGTCAGCTGTAACTATGATTACGTCTTTTTCAAAGTCAAGCTTCTGGGCAAGCTTGCCTATGAATCCATCCACCCGC
>CAZPWR010000381.1:0-6275 GCA_964590555.1 uncultured Anaerolineae bacterium
ATGAAGACATAATTTGCATCAACTGGCGCACCTCGCCACAAAGTAGGAGTGACAAATTTGCCTATTGGGAATAAACCCAGTGTGTAAGCAAAAATCCAAATCATCATGAGGCCAAACCACGGGGTGAATACGGTGTAAAGAGTAACGCCACTTATAGTAAGGACATACTCAAAAGTTTGTCCCCTCTTCCAAGCCAATATTTTACCTACTGTGAAGCCTAACAGGAATGACGATATTTGAGCCGTGAGGAAAAGGAGTATGGTACGGGGAGCTCTTTCGGCTATTATGGACACTACAGGCCTCGGATAATACTCAAAAGAAATTCCCAAGTTGCCCCTAAGCAAAGAGCGCATATAGCTAAGGTAACGCTCCCAGAGGGGTTTGTCTAACCCGAACTGAGCCTTGAGGGCTTCCCTCTGCTCTTTGGTAAGCTTAGGGTTAGAGAGGAAAGTTTGGGCATAATCCCCCGGTTGCGCTTCCAATAGGAAATACACAAGGGTCAAGAAAACAAAAAGGGTTATTACGATTTGACCAAGTCTCCTGAGGATGTACCTAAGCATAATTCCTCCCCCTTGCTTGATTAAAATGGGGGGTAAGGGCTAACCCCCTACCCCCCGCAAAGCCTCCCCACTAATTACTTAACATGGACCAAAGTGGGCAAGCCACTCACATACTGAAGGCCTCCCAGCGTATCGGTGTAAGGATATTCTACTTCAGCAGCGCGGTAGGCCTCTACAATGCCGGTGTCAAATAGGACTATGTAGGGGAGTTCTTCGGCCAGGATCTTCTGGAGGCTGTCGGCAATTTTCTTGCAGGATTCAAATGTATCGCAGGTCTTGATTTCGTCGGCGAGCTTGTCAAATTCGGGGTTGGAGTAACCACCGGCATTGAAATCGCCCAGGCCAGACCGCTCGCTGTGGAAGAAGTCGCGCACGTAGTCGGGGAAGATGCCCAGGCTCCAGCCAAGCATCCACATGTCAAAGTCCTGCTCGTCAAATACCTTGGTGACAATAATGTTGAAGCCGGTTAGGTTAGCCTTGACGGGGATTCCGAATTCCTGGAGCCACTTTTCAATCCAGATAGCGAAGGTGGCACGGAGCGGGTCATAACCGGCGCTGGGGGCCAAGAGCTCCATCTCCGGAACCGGCTTGCCATCGGGCATGATCAGGCGGCCACCAGGGATGACTTGGCGGTTGGCAGCATCCCAAGAGGGTTTCTTGTCGCCTTCCCACTTGTAGCCAGCAGCCTCAAGGATTTCAATTGCCTTATTGATGCGCTCCTCCCTGGTCATAGGAGTACCGTCTTCCTTGAGGCCGAACTTGGGCACATCGTCGGTATACCAGGCCTTGTTCCCAGGTGGGACAATGGTGTACATCGGGAAGGCCACACCCTGGAGGACCGTCTTGACCACGAACTCCTTGTCAATGAGGACGGCCACAGCCTGGCGGAAGGCTTTGTCGTTCATTGGAGGCTTGCGGCAGTTGAAGCCCATGTAACGGAAGCCGTTGGTGGGGTTCTCAATTACCGCCAGGTTAGGATCGGCTTCAACTTGGGCACGCAGGCCACGCTGGAGGCCTAAGGGGTTGAGGAGGAAGTGGATTTCTCCGTTCTTAAGGGCCAAGACGGCTGCATCCTGCGTTCCGTAGAGGGTGTAAATGACCGAGGAGACGAATGGGCCGACTTCCCATTCCTTGTCCACTTCGCCAGTGGGTTCGCCGTAGCCTACGAATTCGTAGACTCCCTCTTTGACCTCCTTGTAAGCGCCGTTCTTGTATTCGGTGACTTTGGCACCCTTGAAGAAGTAGTCAGGGTTAGCGACGTTCTCAGCGAAGGCTCCTTTCTCCCACTTGGAGAAGATGAAGCCACCAGCTACTGGCTCATCCTTAGGATCATGGCCGAAGAGGATGTTCAAAGCCTCGGTACGCTTCTCTTCGTAGGCCTTCTTTTCCTCCTCAGTAGCTTCTTCAGGTGGAGGAGTAAGGGCAGCCAGAGCCTTCTTGGCCTCCTCTACGATCGGCCCCCAGTAGGCCTTGGAGAGGATTGGGCCCTGAAGAGCTCCGTATTCGTGGACGGCGAGGCCAGGCTTCTGCTTGTAGACGAACTTAACTGTGTAGTCATCAACTGCCTCAGCGCGCTCCAAGAAGTTGGGGTCGTAGATGGTAGCCCAGTTTCCGGGGAGCTTGAGCTCAAGGGCGGTGTTCACGGTGAAGGCCACATCGTGGGCGGTGAGCGGCTTGCCGTCGCTCCACATGATGCCCTTCTTGAGCTTGACGACGCTCACCCAGTATTCGCCTTCCTGCTTGAGAGGTTCAGGCATCCCATCGGCAACCCCTGGCACGATTTGGAAGGTTCGGTCGGCAAGGCCATATAAGCTGACGCGCTGAGGGTTAAGGACGTAAGCGTTCCATACGGTAGCGTTAGGCCCCAAATAGGACCAATAGTTTACGGTGGTCAAGTCGGAGAAAATGCCGACTTTATAAGGCTTAGCCGGAACAGGCGTAGGTGTAGGGGTTGGGGCCGGCGTTGGGGTAGCAACCGGCACTGGGGTAGGGGTTGGAGTGGGGGCAGGCCTGCAGGCTGCTACCAACATTGCTAACACTGTTAGCAACCCTGCTATTATCCACAACTTCTTGCTCATTTTTCCCCTCCTTAAAAATTTTTATTGTGGGGAGGCTTTCAGCCTTTAACGGGTGCCCCTGAGGCGAGGGTCAAGGGCATCCCGAAGGCCGTCTCCTAAGAAGTTAAAGGCAAACATTTTGTGGTGTAGGGGTAGCACAGGCCGAAAGGAACATAACAGCGGTCACCACCAGCGCTAAAGCCACATAAAGCTTTCTACTCATTACCTCCTCCTTAGTTTGAATTGAGCAGGCCTATTGTTATATTTACACTAAAAGCCTCGGGCTGTCAAGTTTGAGGCCCTTAGCACCAGGCTCTCCGGTTTTTGAGGACATTGAAGCTATTGATGGCCCTCGGGCCCTAAGCGCCAGGATTGACCAAGGCTTGAGTTTGCCCATCGGCCTACCGCCGCAAAAAACTGGAAAGCCCTAATGTGAAAGGCGGGTATATCCCAATTATATCGGGCTGAGCTGCCACCCTTGATTTAGCCGATTGGAAATCGGCCTTCTTGGGCGCATGTGGCGCCAGACGTAGGGCTTCGCCATCCTACGGGGTGGAGGAGGCAGAGCTCACTCCCGGGGGTGGGGGTCATCCTCCCTATTAGGGGGGATAAGAGGGGTTAAGCAACCAACTCCCGCAAAACCCCGCCCACGGGTGGGACCCAAAACTTTGGCAAACCCTCCCCCGCGGGTTGAAATCAGCTCCTTGGGCCTTCGGCTGGAAGTCGGCCTTCGTCAGCCCCTGCCGACGTTTGGCATTACATGTGCCCAAAAAGGCCAATTCACAGCCGGCTAAATCAATAGCGACAGCTTAGCCCGACGAAATTGGGACACATTCGGAGAAAGCCTTTGGTTGACATAGTCCAACGTAACAGGTAAAATGTTAGTGACTTCACAAAAAGGAGGTGTCCCATGGCTTACAGATTTCCCTCCGATGAATGGGTGAAAGCCCTCTGCAAGACCCTCAATGAAAGCGAAGCTTACGCTGAAGCCGCCAAGAACTGGGAGGGCGATTTTTACTTCATAATTGAGCCTGATGCAGAGTTCAAGGAGACCATTTACCTCTACATGGACCTTTGGCATGGCAAATGCCGCGAGGCTTTCTTAGCCACCGACCCTTCGGTCAAGGACCCAGTATTCAAGATTTGGGCACCTTACGGGACATGGAAAAAGGTCATCCTCGGCCAGCTGGACCCCATACAAGGCCTCGTGAGCCGGCAGCTCAAGCTCAAAGGGGACATGATTAAGATAATGCGCAACGTCAAGGCCGCAAACGAACTGGTTAAGTGCTGCGCCAAGGTAGAGACAGAGTTCGCGGCCTGATCTGCGGAGGGAAAAATGTGGTTCTTCCGCTCCCCTGTTATCGTTTACGGGGATGATGCCCTCTTCCACCTCTCCCAGCTCCAAGGCCGGAAAGCTTTAATCGTAACCGATGAAAACATCCTGCGGCTGGGCTTCGTCCAGAAGGTTGAAAAATACCTGCACGATGCCGGAATTGAAACCCAGGTCTTCTCCGAAGTAGAGCCTGAACCTTCCTTGGAGACCGTCCTTAAGGGTAAAGCCTTAGCTGAAACCCTCAACCCCGATTGGATAGTGGGCCTTGGGGGAGGGTCTTGCCTGGATGCGGCCAAGGCCATCTGGCTTCTCTACGAGAACCCTCAGCTTGACCCCAGGGCTATAAACCCGTTTGAAGAGCTGAAGCTCCGGGAAAAGGCCAGAATGGTAGCCATCCCTACTACCAGCGGAACAGGAGCTGAAGCTACCTGGGCCGTCGTCCTTACCGATAGAGCTGAGCAGCGCAAGCTCTCCCTCGGCGCCCCCATCAATACCCCTGATATCGCCATAATAGACCCAGACCTCGTCATGGAGCTGCCACCAGGATTGACCGCCTCCACCGGGATGGATGCCCTCTGCCATGCCGTAGAAGGCTTCACCAGCATATGGCACAACGATTTCTCTGACGGCCTCTGCCTCCAGGCAATAAAGCTGGTCTTTGAATTCCTGCCCAGGGCTTACCACAAGGGAAAGGAGGACCGAGAAGCGCGAGCTAAGATGCACTACGCTGCAACTCTGGCCGGCCTTGGCTTCATCAACTCCATGGCGGCCTTAGCCCATGCCCTTGGGCATTCCTTGGGAGCAATTTTCCACGTCCATCACGGTCGGGCGGTTGGGCTGTTCCTGCCTTACACCATTGAATACTGCGCCAATGCCGGCGGGACCCGTTACGGAGAAATCGTTCGCTTCCTGGGAATTCCTTTCCAAGACGAAAGGGAAGCTGCCTCCATCCTCGCGGGTAAAATCCGAGAGCTGGCTAAGTCCATCAATGAACCGCTATCCCTGGCTGAGGCTGGAATACTTCGGGAAGAATTTGAGAAAGCCCTGGGGAAGCTCGTTGAAAATGCCAACATGGACGCTACCATAAATACCGGCACTCGCATCCCCTCCGAGAAGGAAACCGAAAAGCTTTTCCTCTATGCCTACGAAGGGAAGAGCATAGACTTCTGAAACCGGGGTAGGTATGAGCGAACTTGGCCAAAGGTTAAGAGAAAGAAGGGAGGCCCTTGGCCTAACCATAGAGGAAGTCTCAAAAGAGACCCGGATAAAACCAAAGTTCATAGAGGCACTGGAGAAAGGAGATTACAATTCCCTGCCCGGCGATATCTTTGCGCGGGGGTTCATCCGCAATTACTCTTCCTTCCTTGGCCTTGACCCCGAAGAAATGCTCAAGCTCTACTCTGAGGAAGCAGGGTTTGCTCCTCCTAAGGAGACTGTTACCCTTCAAGCTGAATTGCCCTTGGAAAGACCCTCTCCCTGGCTCGTCAAAAACTTCGCAAGCTTCCTGATCCCCTTTTTGATAATAGTTATCGTATTGGCCTTGGGCTGGTTCGCTTATGCCCGTTATCAGCCCACTCTTTTCCCTGTCACCAGCCCTACCCCTTCCCCCACCTTCTCCCCGACCCCCACCCTTTCCCCAACTCCTACTTGGACCCCGGCTCCTACCCCGACTTCAACCCCTACTCCAGCCGTGCTCACCTTGACCCTTGTAGGCCTTGACCGGAGCTGGCTTGAAGTAAAAGTTGACCAAGTTTTAGTGTTCAGGGATTTCATAAATCCCGGCGATACCTTATCCTGGAGCGGTGGGATTATCTACGTAAAGTGCGGGAATGCCGGCGGGGTAAAAGCCATCGTCAACGGGGAGGATATAGGGGTCTTGGGAGGAGCAGGAGAAGTTCTGAACCTGGAGTGGAGGACGGGACAAGTAAGGCCTTTCCTGCTCACTCCTCAGCCAACCCCAACCCCTGAGGTAACCCCTGAAACATGATAAGAGAGGCCTTTCGGTTATGCGCAGGAGGGAGCAGCTTGAAGAAATAGAAGCCCTAACACTGGCCCCCTACGCTGTAAAAAGCCGAGAAACCCGAGGCAGGGAGTATCCAGAGAAGGAACATCCTTACCGAACTGCTTTCCAAAGGGATAGGGACAGGATAATCCATACTACGGCTTTCAGGCGCTTGGAATACAAAACGCAAGTTTTTGTCTACTACGAAGGGGATTACTACCGGACCAGGCTAACCCACACCATAGAAGTAGCCCAAATTGGGCGAACTTTGGCCAAAGCTTTGGGCTTGAATGAAGACCTGGCAGAAGCCATAGCCTTAGCCC
>CAZPWR010000382.1:0-1607 GCA_964590555.1 uncultured Anaerolineae bacterium
GCGCAGGAGGGCTTTTTTGGCCAAGTAAGCCACATACTCAAAGTTCCCGCCTATCCCTACCCCGATGATTATAGGAGGGCAAGGGTTAGCTCCGGCTTTTTCTACAGTGCTAACTACAAAGTTTATGATTCCTTCCCGGCCGGCAGCGGGGGTAAGCATAGCCAGAGCGCTCATGTTTTCGCTCCCTCCGCCTTTGGGACAAACTGTTATCTTGACCTTATCTCCGGGGACAATTTCTGTGTGGATTATGGCCGGGGTATTATCGCCGGTATTCTTGCGGGCAGAGAAAGGCTTATCAACCACACCTTTGCGTAGGTAACCTTCCTTGTAGCCTCGCCTCACCCCTTCGTTTATGGCGTCATAGAGATTCCCACCCACAATGTGGACGTCCTGGCCGAGTTCTAAGAACACCACAGCTAAACCTGTATCTTGGCAGAGCGGAAGTTTCTCCTGAGCGGCCACTTTGGAGTTTTCTAAGATTTGGGAGATAATCTCCTTGCCCAGAGGGGATTCTTCTTTGGTGAGGGCTTCCTCTAAGGCTTTGATTACGTCTTCTCCGAGGTAAAAATTGGCCTCTTGACAGAGGCGAGCGACAGTATCGGTTATAACACTGCAGTGGATTTCCCGCATGGTTTCCTCCTGGCTCGCAAACTTGCCTCCAGATTATATATCATATTTATCCCTTTGTCCAGACCTTCACAATGTGTGGCTTGCCCCAGATTTTGGGCCCTGCCCGTGGCGGGGTTTAAGTAAGTGGGAACTCGGCTCATATTCCAACCCCATTGCCTGGGAGCTTTGCCCTGTGGACCTCCAATTATCCCCCGCTCTCGTTGGGTGAAGGTCCGTCAGCGTTCTGGACTCCACTTGTGGCGGGGTTGCAATGGTCCACAGCTCTCCTCTTTTAGCCCCCTTGTAGGGGGGGATACCCTCAAGTCCCTGGAGGGGGCTTCGCCCCCTCTACCCCCAACATGGATTTGGACATTTCTACAATGCTGAGATATGATTCATCTTAAGGCTTAAAGCACAGGCTTCGTCGGTAAGAGGCCTTAACTGTTTCTTAACGTTCCGGGGTTAAAATGTAAAGAGAACTTACAAGGAGGGTTTGCATGAAAAAGCTTACGGCTGCCTTTTTACTACTGATGCTTCTTTGCGGATGCACCCCAACCCCCACGCCTATACCCACATCTGCTCCCACCCCAATAGCCTTAACACCTCGCTTTACCCCTTCGCCTACCCCATCTCCAACGCCAACTTTAACCCCCTCCCCTACCCCCACCTTTACTCCGACCCCTGAGCCAATAGCGGTGGTGAAAGTGAAAAGCTTAGCGCTCCGCTCCGGCCCTGATACCCTGTATCCGGTCTTGGCGGGGCTGGAATACAATCAAAAAGTTGAAGTTATAGGCAGGGATGAGAAGGGATTTTGGCTGAAAGTGGTCACTGAGGAAGGGATAGAGGGTTGGGCGGCCGCTTACTACTTGGATTTCTCAGGGCCGCTGGAATCGGTCCCTCTTGCCGAGGCTCCTCCGCTCCCCCCCTCCCCGACCCCTACTCCTACGCCGGCCCCTGCTTTCAGCGGGAAGTTGGTATTCCAATTATCAAGCGGGGGT
>CAZPWR010000383.1:0-7852 GCA_964590555.1 uncultured Anaerolineae bacterium
CGATTTCGCCTCCCTGGGCCTTAACCTTAAGACCTTCTACGTATTCTCCATCACTCCCACCGAGGAGACGGCTAAGGCCATTGATGAGCGAGCAGCGATGGGAGCCATAGGCGATATGCAGAAATACCTCCAGTTCAAAGCGGCCAGGGCCATGGGTGACCTGGCAACGAGGGAAGGAGCTGGCGCTGGAACAGCGGAACTTGGGCTCGGTCTTGGAGCCGGAGCCGGAATGGGAGCCATGATGGCAGGGATGATTTCCCAGGCCATGCAGGCGGCAAAGGCTGCCCCCACTAAGACCTGCCCAAGCTGCGGGGCATCAATCCCTGCCGACGCCAAATTCTGCCCCAACTGCGGGGCAAAGCAAGAGGCTGGCGGATTCTGCTCCCAGTGCGGCTCCCCGCTCCCTCCAGGGGCCAAATTCTGTCCAAACTGCGGAGCAAAAGTGGGATAAAACATGCGCCCCGACGGACGCCCTCCCAATAAAATCCGGCCGGTGCGCATAATACCAAGATTCATAAAATACCACCCAGGCTCGGTCCTCATAGAAATGGGGGACACCGTAGTCCTGTGCGTGGCTACCTTTGAAAAAACACTCCCAAGCTGGCTTGTGGGCAAAGGGGAAGGCTGGCTCACCGCCGAATACTCCCTCCTGCCCGGCTCCACCGCCGAACGAACCCCTCGGGAGACCGGAGGAGTAGGCGGGCGAACCCAGGAAATACGCCGCTTCATAGGCCGAAGCCTGAGAGCTGCCTTTGACTTGGACAAATTCGGAGGCCACACCATAACCGTGGACTGCGATGTCCTCCAGGCCGATGGCGGAACACGCACTGCCGCTGTGACCGGAGGATTCGTAGCTGTAGTCCTGGCCCTGCGGGAACTCAGCCGCAAAGGGCTAATACCACCCCGCGGAGCCGTCAAAACCCAAGTAGCAGCCATAAGCGTGGGAATCGTGAACGGAGAACCACTATTAGACCTAACCTACGAAGAAGACTCAACGGCTGAAGTGGACATGAACGTGGTCATGACCTCAAAGGGGGAGCTGGTGGAAATTCAGGGCACAGCCGAAGGTAAACCTTTTTCCAGAGAAACCCTTCAGAAAATGCTGGACATGGCCTGGGAAGGCCTCCAGGAGCTTTTCCAAGCCCAAAGGGAGGCGTTGAAATGAAGCTTTCCCATTTGGATGAAAAGGGCCAAGCCCGGATGGTAGACGTAGGCCATAAACCCGATACCGAAAGAGTAGCGATAGCCAAAGGCGAAGTCCACATGAGCTCGGAAACCCTGCGCCTCGTAAAAGAGGGCAACCTCCCGAAGGGAGACGTGTTTGCCGTAGCGAGGTTGGCCGGGATAATGGCTGCTAAGCGCACCCCTGAGCTCATCCCCCTCTGCCACCCACTCCTTCTAAGCCACATTGACGTGGAATTAAGCATCAACGAGGAAAGAAGCTGCATTGAAATCACCGCTACAGTGCGCTCAACGGGGAAGACAGGGGTGGAGATGGAAGCCCTAACCGCTGTAAGCGTGGCAGCCCTCGCCGTTTACGATATGGCCAAAGGTGTGGAAAAGACCATGCGCATCCAAAACATCCGCCTTGTAGAGAAGCACGGCGGCAAAAGCGGGGACATAATCCTTGAGTAAAGGGGGGAAGCGATGAAGGTGAAGGTCAAACTTTTCGCCCTCTACAGGGAAAGAGCTGGGACAAGCGAACTCTGGCTTGACCTGCCCGAGGGGGCCTCAGTCCAAGATGCCCTCAATTCCCTCGCCCAACGCTTCCCCTCGCTTGAAGAGCTCTTGGGAAGAGCATTTTTCGCCCTAAACAAAAGGTATGTCCAGCTCCAAGACCCCCTTAAAGATGGCGATGAGCTGGCCGTTTTCCCGCCCGTAAGCGGAGGGGCCAAAAAATTTGAAATAACCCGCTCCCCCATATCCGCCGATGAAGTCATGGCCAGGGTTGCTGCCCCTTCCATCGGGGGGATAGTCCTTTTCGTAGGTGTAGTGCGGAATGAAAACTTGGGCCGGAAAGTCCTCCACCTGGAGTATGAAGCTTACCCTGAAATGGCTGAGCAAATCCTGGCTCAAATCGGGGACGAGATTAGAGAGAGATGGCCTCAGGTGGAAGATTTGGCTATAGTCCACCGTATAGGGAAATTGGAAGTTGGGGAAACCAGCGTAGTTATAGCCGTAGCGGGAGCTCACCGTGAGGGCTTGTTTGACGCCGCCCGCTATGCCATAGACCGCATAAAAGAAATCGCACCGATCTGGAAGAAAGAAGTGTGGGCTGAAGGGGAGGAATGGCTTTAAGATGGGGATACTGAACTTCTTCAGGCCAAGGGAAGATAAATTCCTGAAGCTGCTTGCAGAACAGGCGGCCAAAACCCTTGAGGGCCTTCAAAGCCTGAAGGAATATATGAGGGAGCCCGATTACCAAAAGGCCCAGCGGGTTATCCAAGCCGAGAGGGAAGCCGATGAAATAAGGCGGATACTGGTTGATGAGCTAAACCGAACATTTGTAACCCCAATTGACCGGGAGGACCTATTCGCCCTCTCCAGGGCCATTGACGACGTGATTGACTACGCTTACACAACTGTGGACGAGATGGAAATCCTTGGGGTAAAGCCCAACCATTACCTGCAGAAGATGGTAGCCCTCTTAGAGGAAGCAGCAAACGAACTGTATCTGGCCGTCCTCAGGCTTGAGAAGCACCCGGATGTGGCCAACGACCATGCGATAAGGGCCAAAACTTTGGAAAATCAGATGGAAACAATATATCGTGAGGCAATCGCTGAGCTTTTCAAAGGCCCCTTGGACCCTGAACGCATTGCCCAAGTCCTAAAGCTAAGGGAACTCTACCGACATCTCTCTAATGCTGCCGATCGGGGGGATGAGGCGGCTAACATAATAAGCGACATAGTAGTGAAAATGCGCTGAAGGAGGTAAGATGCCGGCCAAGATACAAGTTCGCACTCGTGAAGAAACCTACAAGCCGGCCTTGGAAAAGGCCCGAAGGGAAATAGCGAGCGTGGACCCCTGGGAGACGGCTTTCAAAGCCGCCGTTGACTATAGGGAGGTAGACCTCAAAAGCGGCGAGTGGTTGGTCCCTTTCTGGGGTAAGCGGTACAGAGTGAGTTACCCGGAAGGAATTGTTACCGAGGAAGAAACGGGAGAAAGCCCCTCCATCGTAGTGACCCTGCTCATCCTCCACTACCTCCTCACCGCTGAAGGCGTTCGCCCAGCCGATCAATGGGTTTCATTCCGTGTCTTCCCTGGAGGTCAGGGCTATTGGCCTGTATTCCAAGCCCGTACTGGCTTAAAATTAGCCAAAGCCTTCGGCAAGGACAAAGAGGCCTTTGAGAAAGCAGCCTTAGCTCTTGGAGGGGAGAAGCTGTCCTTCGGCGACTCCTCCTTCCTCTTCCGAATGTTCCCCAGGCTTTGGCTGGCAGTAGTCCTAAACCTGGCCGATGAAGAATTCGGCCCATCGGCTCAAATCCTGTTTGATGCCACTGCCGAGAGTTACCTTCCCACCGAAGACTTAGTCATCCTGGGCGAATTACTAACCCACAGCCTCATAAAGCAAGCGGGAAAGAAATAAAACGCGGGGCAAACTGCAAGCTAAAGCCCAAAGCCCCGGCGAACCCGAAACCAACGGGGAGCCTAAGCGCAGTCCGCCCCCTATCCCCTTGCAGGAGGTAGGGGGCTTTATGTCACATCCCCGGCGATGCCAAAGTGTACGGTGCACGGCAACCAAGAGCGTTGCCTCTTTTGGAGGCGAAAAAGAACGGTGCTATAATCCTTAAAAAACTCAAGCGGAGGGCAAAGATGAACGCCTTTAACCGCATCGTGGTTGTAATACTGCTCCTTGCTGGGCTTATCCTTTGGCCCGCATTTTTCCTTTTCCCTCAGCAATTTCTCTCAAACCTCGCCGTAGCCTTGTCCAATCTTGAGCAAACCCTTGGAGGATTAGCCCCAAGCCTAAGGCTCGGCGCCGGTATAGCATTGGCCATCCTCAGCTTCATCCTTTGCCTCTTGCTCCTAATCTTGGAGCTTCGTCCTTCCAAACCAAGCGTAGTCAGAATAACTAAGGCCGATAAGGGGGAAATCCTCCTGGAGCTTGACTCCGTAGCCCGCCGGATCCAACAAGCAGTCGCTCAAGTCCCCAACGTGGTAGAAGTGAAGCCATCGGTCAAAAGAAGCGGAGCAGGCATAGCCGTTGAGGCTAACATAATCACAACCCCGGAAGTAAATGTGCCGGAAAAAAGCAGGGAGATAATGGAAGTCATAAAAAACCTGGTGGAGGGGGAAATTGGAGTTAAGTTAACCCGCCTCCAGCTCAGGCTCAAGCACCTAAAAGCACCGATTACGGTCAAGAAGTAATCCGGCCCTTGATGGAAATTACCCCGGTTTCGGTCCTGATTTCTTCAATGTAAAGCCGCAGCTTAGCTTCGGCGAGGGTTTCGGAAGCGATACGGGAAAGGGTTCTGAGGGTAACGGCAGGCAAAGAAGTCCGGTTAACATTGATCTTGAGGAAGCGAACCCCTACCGCTCCATCCTTAACGTATAGCTGAAATTCCACCACCAAGTTCAACGGCGAAGGAGCCAGATCAACGACGGTGGCCGCAAAAATTATCCTGTCCCTCTCAATCCAAACCTTAGGCTCCCGAAGGGGGTGCTCTTTAAGCCGTTCCTCTAAGGTGAAGACGAGGAGAGAAGTTAACTCCGATTCGGTGAAGCTGAGGGAAAACGAGCCCTGCCGCTGAGCGGTGTAAATTTTGTTCCAAGCCCTGTCCGCAAGCCCCCGCGAAATTTCTATCGGGCGAGAGGGAAGCACTTGGCCCGCTTTGCCCCCAATACACCCCGAAAGAAGAGCCAGAATGACCACCCCTAAAGCGAATGCCAACAGAACCTTGCGCATCTCTCACCCTCCTTTCGTTGATATTATATTACAACATCGCTCGGATCTAAAATTGGATTTTTTCCCGGATTCTGCTAAACTTAAGGCCGCAGAGCCGGAAAGAGGTGGCCTATGGATTTTGACCGATTGAAGGAGCTGGTTTTTCAGAACGAAGCCAAAATCGTCCTCCTGGTGATGGATGGGCTTGGGGGATTGCCCAAAGAACCGGGAGGCCTTACTGAGCTGGAAAGCGCCCGCACCCCAAACATGGACCTCCTCGCTTCCCAAGGGATATGCGGCCTCTTGGACCCAATAGCTCCAGGCATAACCCCCGGAAGCGGCCCTGCCCACCTGGCTCTGTTCGGTTACGACCCCCTTCGCTACGAAATCGGGAGAGGGGTGCTGGAAGCTCTGGGCATCGGTTTCCCCTTGGAAAAGGATGACTTGGCAGTCAGGGGCAACTTCTGCACCGTGGACGAAAAAGGCCTCGTCACCGACCGCCGCGCCGGCCGGATTGATACCCAATTTAACGCCTTGCTTTGCGAAAAGCTTGCGGAGATAAAGCTTGCCGGCATTGAGACTTTCGTGAAGCCAGTGAAGGAACACCGATTTGTGGTAGTGTTCCGAGGGCCGGGGCTTTCCGATAAGCTCACTGAGACAGACCCGCAGCGGGTTGGCCTACCACCTTTGCCCGTGAAACCCCTCGTCCCCGAGGCCGAAGCTACGGCTGAAGTGGTAAATGCTTGGATAGAGAAAGCTCGGGAAATCCTTTCCCCTCACTTTCCAGCTAACATGCTCCTTCTCAGAGGATTTTCCAAAAACCCCCAGCTTCCATCCATGCGCGAAATCTACGGCCTCAAGCCTGCAGCCATCGCCACTTACCCAATGTACAGAGGCGTGGCAAAGCTTGTAGGTATGGACGTCTTAGAAACCGGGGAAGAGTTTGCCGATGAAGTCTCCACCTTGGAAGCCCATTGGAAGGATTACGATTTCTTCTACATCCACGTGAAGAAGACCGATTCCTACGGAGAAGATGGGAACTTTGAGGCCAAAGTGGCCCTCATAGAAGAAGTGGACCGCCACATCCCCAGGATAATGGCCCTCAATCCCGATGTCTTCATCATAACTGGCGACCACTCAACTCCAGCCGTGCTCAAAAGCCACAGCTGGCATCCTGTCCCTGTCCTCCTTTATTCCCGCTACGTTCGCCCAGACGGTTTGGAGAAGTTCGGGGAGAGGGCTTGTGCCAAAGGGAGCATAGGCCGCATGCCTGCCGTTAACCTAATGCCCTTGGCCCTAGCCTATGCCCTTAAATTAAACCGATTCGGAGCCTAAGGAGGCCTAAGCCATGACTACCATCCTAATCACCGGAGGGGCGGGGTTCATAGGCTCTAACTTTACCCGCTTCATCCTCCAAAAATACCCCGATTACAAAGCTGTGGTATACGATAAATTGACCTATGCCGGCAACTTAGACAACCTTAAAGACGTGGCCGAAAATTACCCCGACCGCTACGCTTTCATCCAAGGCGACATATGCGATGCTAAGAAAGTGGAGGAGACCATAAAGGCCTACAACGTTGAGCTTTTGGTCAACTTCGCCGCCGAAAGCCACGTGGACCGTTCCCTCTTTGAACCCGGTTCTTTCATCCAGACCGATATCTTCGGCACCTACGTGCTCTTGGAAGCTGTGAGGAAATTAGGGGTAAGGCGCATGGTGCAAGTAAGCACTGATGAAGTCTATGGCTCCATAGAGAAGGGCTCTTTTAAAGAAAGCGACCCCTTGAACCCTTCAAGCCCGTATTCGGCCAGCAAGGCCGGTGGGGACTTGATGTGCCTGGCCTATTACAAGACCTGGGGCGTGCCAGTCATGATTACGCGTGGTTCCAACACCTTCGGCCCCTATCAATACCCGGAAAAAGTAATCCCCCTCTTCATCACCAATGCCATTGACGACCAGCCCCTCCCCCTCTACGGCGATGGGATGAACGTTAGAGATTGGCTCTACGTCCTTGACCACTGCGAAGCCATAGACCTCGTCCTGCACGAGGGCAAACCCGGGGAAATATACAACGTCGGCGCTGGGAACGAGCTGACAAATCTGGAACTGACCCGCCTAATCCTCAAGCTACTCCGCAAACCCGAAAGCCTAATCCGCTTTGTGGAAGACCGCCCCGGCCACGACCGCCGCTATTCTCTGGATTGCACTAAGATAAAGGCCTTGGGATGGCAACCACGCCACAAATTTGAGGAGGCCTTGGAAGAGACCGTCCGTTGGTACTTGGAAAACCAATGGTGGTGGCGTAAAATCAAGAGCGGGCAATACATGGAGTTTTACCGGAAGCAGTATGAAAAAAGGCTTGCCACAGGCAAACCGTTCAACCCATAGCTAAGGGAGGTAAGCCATGGAAGAAATCAGGCCTGAGGACATCGGAGCCATTGTCAAACCTGAGCCACTCAAAGAATTTTGCCAAAAGGTTCTCACAAAGCTTGGGGTTCCCGAAGAAGATGCCTCCATCACCGCTGATGTTTTGGTTGCTGCCGATCTGAGGGGAATCTTCTCCCACGGAGTAGCCCGACTCCGCCGTTACGTCAACGGCTTGAAAGTGGGGATGATGAAAGCCCGACCCGAGGTCAAAGTAGTGCATGAAACACCGGTAACTGCTACTATAGATGCCGGTGCTGGCCTTGGCCAACCGGTAAGCTACAAAGCGATGAAGTTGGCGATCCAAAAAGCCCTGGACCATGGCGTTGGCTTTGTCGCCGTGCGTAACTCCAACCACTACGGAATCGCCGGCTATTACGCCATGATGGCCCTTGAGCACGACCTAATCGGCATATCCTCCACGAACGCCGATGTCTTGGTAGTCCCAACCTTCGGGCGGAAGGCGATGCTGGGGACAAACCCCATAAGCATAGCTGTGCCGGCCGGAAAAGAGCGGCCTTTCGTCCTGGATATGGCCACA
>CAZPWR010000384.1:0-1868 GCA_964590555.1 uncultured Anaerolineae bacterium
CGACTATGAGCTCGTGCGTGTTGCCAAGATTGAGGCCATAAAGGTTCTGTCCTTGACGCCGCCTCGTGTCCTTGAGCCAATCCTTACTGAGCGCCCTAGTACTAAAGTACTGGTTCGGCTTTGGGCAGACCAGTTTGGAATTGGGGTTCGCCCTACTCCCCAGGAGTTTGTAGAGAGGGTGGCGCCATCCATCCAGGCCTACAGGGAGATAGCGTGCGACTTTGAAATCCACAGTCGCAATCGCACCATAGTGGGATTGAAACTACTCCGAGCGGCGCCCCCTACGGCGTTGTACCTTGAGTCGCAATCGCACCATAGTGGGTGAGATAAAATTCCTCAAGGGGGAGGAAAGATGAGGACAAAAAACTTTTTTAAGCTTGTAATTCTGCTTTCACTGGCCTTATTCATCGTTGCTGGCTGCACCCCTAAAAAGCCAACCTTGATGGATATTTACTCCATTCTCAAAGAAAAGCAGTTCGTTGACCTCACCCATACCTTCCACCCAGGTATACCCCACTGGCCCGGCTTCCCCGATGAAAGACGGACAACACTCTACTGGTACGAACCAGATGTGGGAACCTTAGGCCACGGGTTCTTCGCTGAGGAGTTCTGTCATGTCGGCCAATGGGGAACACATGTGGACCCACCCGCTCACTTCCACAAGGGACTTCGCACCATAGACCAGATTGACGTCAAGGAGATGATTATGCCCCTGGTAGTGATTGATGTCCACGAAAAGGTGGCGCAGAACCCAGATTACACTATTACCATGGAAGACGTCAAGGCCTGGGAAGCAAAGTATGGCCCCATCCCCGAAGGCGCCTTCGTTGCGATGCGCACCGATTGGTCAAAGCGCTGGCCTGATATGAAAGCAATGCGCAACGAAGATGCTGAGGGCATCGCCCATTACCCAGGATGGAGCATGGAGGTCCTGAAATACCTCTTTGAAGTGCGCAAAGTCACCGCCATCGGCCACGAGCCAACGGATACTGACCCAGGTATCGCTACCAGCAAAGGGGACTACTCCTTGGAGTCTTACGTCCTGAGCACTAACCACTACCAGATTGAGCTCCTTACCAACCTGGATAAAGTGCCCGAATACGGGGCCTTGGTAGTGGTTGCTTTCCCCAAGCCCAAGAATGGCTCAGGATTCCCAGCGAGGGTCTTTGCCATCTTGCCCTAACCATCAAGGCCCAAAGCAACCAAGTGCTAACAAATAGCCGTGGGATAAGCGTGCGGCCCGATATCAGGCCGCACGTTGCTTTTTTTCGGTCAATTAAAATGCATCAATGCCTTGCGCAACATGCCAGAAGCACCCGTCTGGCAACGAAATTATTACGAACACATTATCCGCAACGATGAGGCCCTGACCCGCGTCCGCACTTACATCAAATCCAATCCCCAACATCGGGCTGAAGATGGGGAAAATCCATTACGAAAAACGCCCGATTAACACTTCCCTTCCAGATAGGCTTACCGAAGGATGAGCGGAGTTCGGGGTTAATTTTGATTTACAAGATAGGATAACGGCCCCATTTCAAAGCCGCATCGTACATGGCAACTATGTTCCGAGGAGGGACATCGGGCTGGATGTTGTGGATTGGGGCGAAAACGTAGCCACCACCGGGGGCGAAAATCCTGAGCCTCCTGCGCACGTCCTCTTCCCCTTCCTCAGGCGTGGCCCAAGGAAGAACGGTCTGGGGGCAAGAACCCCCTCCCCAGAAGCTAAGCTTATCCCCAAACTCCTTCTTGAGCCTTTCGGGCTCCATCTTGGCCGCCGCCGTCTGCACTGGATTAAGGATATCAACCCCAGCCTCTATTAGGTCAGGGATTAAGTCGTAAACGGAGCCGCAGGAGTGAAGGAAAAC
>CAZPWR010000385.1:0-1562 GCA_964590555.1 uncultured Anaerolineae bacterium
CTGGGCAAAAGGAGGAAGGTAGTTTCGGTAAGCTTGGAGGCAATGATGGGGTAAACGGAGCTTGGCACGGCCATGGTCACAAGGCCAGCCCCCACCCTCAGGGCAGCCATGCCCGCAAGGCAGGGCGCCCCCGTGTAGTTAGTGGAGCCAGCTACGACCAAGACCTTGCCGAATGTGCCCTTGTGGCTTCCCCTTGGCCTTGGGGGAAGCCATCCCTTGACCAGCTCCGGCGTGACGAGCTCAACGGCCACTCCGGAGGCCAGCTCCTCTGGGATATCAATGTCGGCGACCAAGAGCTCGCCAGTTAGTTCAGCTCCGGGGAAGAGGAAATGTCCTCGCTTGGGAAAGCCGAAGGTTACGGTTATGTCGGCTGGGACAGCAGCAGCATCTGCTTCCCCTGTAGTTCCACTCACCCCAGTGGGGATATCAACCGCTAAGATGAACGGACGGGGCTTAGAGGACGGCTCAAGGGCTTTCACGGAACGGATTGAGGCCTTCTTAGGGGAGTTGAGCCGCCTTTCCCTCTCCTGAGCGAGGGCTTGGAGGATGGCCTTAAGGTCGCCTTTAACCGGGGGACGGAAGCCCGTGCCCAGGAGGGAATCTACCACAAGCTCAGCTTCTTTTAAAAGGCTCTGGAGTTTTTCAAGGCCTTGGTCCTCCTGGGCTGATACCACTGTCCCTCCCTCGGCCGTAACCCTTTCCAGAAGTGGGTCGCCTTCGGCTTTCCTTTTCCAGAGGTAAACAGTTACCTTTGCTCCGGCCTTGAGGAGGTAGTAAGCGGCAACGAGGCCATCTCCTCCGTTGTTCCCCGGTCCAACCAGGACTAAAATAGTCTTAGGTATAGGCTTTAGGGCCAGGATTACCCTCGCTACGGCGTGGCCAGCCTTCTCCATCATCCTGGCCACCGTTATCCCTCTGGCTGCAGCCTCCTTCTCCAGGGAAGCCATCTCTTCGGCGGTGACGACTTTCATTGGCTCCTCCGGGGTTAGATTTCTTCAAAAGGCGCCAAAGAACGGCGTGGCTTCCTCCTTATTACATTACCCCCTTTGCCTCCAGCTATCTTATCAGCGAAGCTACTTCCTCCTGGGTTATGTCCACCCACGCCTTCCTGAGGGCCTCGGTTATCTGGGAGAAGTTCTGGGGTCTTACCAGGCTCAGGACCAAAGCCCTGGCTTTGGGAGAAGGGCCAACGTCCTTAAGGGCATCTTCTGGGCTTCGGTATTGGATGGCGATTTCAAAGAGGACGTCTGGTGGCGGGAGAGGCTCTTTCGCTTTTGGAGGGGCTTCGGGGAGTTCAGGGCAGATTTTCTGAGCTTGCCTGGCAGCGAGGAGAAGAATCCCTTCTTTCTCCAGGCTTTCCATAACTAAGATGCAACTGCGGGAGATTTTGAAAGCCAAAATCTTCCTGCCGCCCTCTAGGCCTTTGACCTGGTAATCCCCTACGTCCCAGACCTCTGCTCCAGCTCTAACCATTTTAGAGGCCAATTCTTCTATTTCGGGGGCAAGTTCGGAGTGGATTTTCTCCCCTCTCTGGTTAAAGAGGGCCCAACGGGTTCCCGCGG
>CAZPWR010000386.1:0-1888 GCA_964590555.1 uncultured Anaerolineae bacterium
CCTTCCCTCCGGAGACGATGTAGGCGAGGGCTCCAAGGTAAGTGTACCAGCGGGTGTAAGAACCTTTGAGGGTCCCCTCCGGGTCAAAGAGGAGGAAGGGATGTTCATCGCTGGCGATGATGAAGAAGCCCGGAAGTTCAAAGTGAGTTATTTTGAAAGCCAAGTGCATTATCTCGTGCTCATCATCCGGGAAAAGGGAGCGGTTGTGGGTGAGGAGTGGGGTGAAATCAAAGCCCATCTCTTCCAAAAGCGAGGGGTAGCACGCAAATCCCCAGCGGCGCACGTGCAGGATGCATCCGTTCTGGCCTACTTCTACCTCTGGGCATACTTTGGAGAAACCCAGAGGCAGTTGAACCACTGCCCTCCGCTCTTCAAGCTTCCCATCTTCCCTCACGGACCAGTAATAGGCTACCCAGTCCTCGGTGGGGTAGAGGCCTGGTAGGTTGTTGAACACCTTGCATTCCGGTGAGGCGGTGCTTAGGCTTAGAGCATTGCCGAATTTTCCTGCCATTGTCCCTCCTATTGGGTTAAAAGGCCCAAAGTTCCCCGCAAGGCGGCCCACCTGTATTCCAGATTGTAGAAGATGAGGGGGAAGATGTAGGGCCTTGGGGGAAGGAAGAGCCGCTTGACTATTGAGGCCAGGGCATAGAACCGCCGATAAGCCTCCATCAAAGCTTCCTCTAACTCTTTGGGTTCCATGTGCAATGGCTTTATCACAGCATGCCGGGCGTCGTAAAGGTTCCAATCCTTTGTGAGGATTCGGCCTTCTTTCTCCAGACGGCGAGCCAAAGGAGTTCCAGGGTATGGTAAGAGGGTATAGAACATTGCCCCGGCCACATTGTTGTCCTTGAGGAATTGGACAGTCTGCCTTATGCTCTCCAAAGTATCGCCGTTCATTCCAAAGATAATGCTTGCTACCACTGCAATCCCACTTTCCTGAAAGTTGCGGATAATCCTGGGGTAATCTTGGAGTAAGGACAGGTTATGTCTCTTGCCAACAGCTTTTAGGCTCTCAGGGCTGATGGATTCCATCCCTATGACTACGGCTTTGCAACCGCTTTCGGCCATGGCTTGGCAAATTTCCTGGTCAACCCCAGCGGTAACTTCTACTTGGGTCGCCCACATAACCTTCAAAGGCTTCAAAGCTTGGCAAAGCTCAATAGTTCGCTTCTTGTTCACGGCAAAGTTATCGTCCACGAAGAAGATGTAGCGGCTGCCGGTAGCTTGCACATCCCTCACCACAAGCTCGGTCGGGCGAAGCCTGTAGGTACGGCCGAAGAAAGTGGTTACAGCGCAAAAGTGGCAGTTATGCGGGCAACCCCTGCTGGTCTGGACAGGATAGAAGGTCAATGGGAAGCGCTTGTAAGGCAGGAGATCGTATCTGGGGGTTGGGGTTTTGGAAAGGTCAGCCCAGCCTTCTCGCTTGTAAAACGGGCGCAGTTCCCCCCGCTGAAAATCCCTTAAAACCTGTGGCCACACATCCTCTGCTTCCCCTATAACCACTGCATCGGCATGCTGGATGGCCTCCTCCGGTACGGAAGAGAAGTGTAATCCCCCCAGGACGACTTTTTTCCCTCGGCGGCGGAACTCATCGGCTATATCGTAGGCTCTGGGAGCAGTGTTAATAATGGCGGTGATTCCGATGAGGTCGGAGTCAGTGTCAAAGTTGATGTCTTGGACGTTTTCCTCCACCAGTTCCACTTCCACATCTTCAGGGGTGAGGGCAGCCAGGTAAGGCAAAGTGGCGCTTATGAAGTACGGCCTTTTAATCTTATGGACCCGCCCATCGGGCAAGTAATATGATGGCCTTATGAGAGTGACTTTCATTTTCTGCCACCCAGGAAATTATATCACCAAACGGGATGGAAAGGCAAAGCAAAAGGGTGGC
>CAZPWR010000387.1:0-5058 GCA_964590555.1 uncultured Anaerolineae bacterium
CACCCGATATGAGACTGGGCCCCCCCCGTTGCCATAGCGGTAGCAGATGCGGGGCCTTCCGCAGGTATTCCCCTGTGGAAGTCCCCAACTTCAAAAACTTGCCATTGCTAAAAGTATGGGTTTACTTATGGGGGAGGTGTAATCGTGCGAAAGGGAATTTTGCGCTTTTTAGGCGGACTGCTGGGGCTAATACTGGTTTCTTGCCTTGCTCGGCCGGAGATCACCCCTCTTCCGCCCAGCCCAATGCTTCCTGCTATCCCTACCCCCGCTACTAAACCAGTACCCCCTAAGGCGACTCCAACCCCTATAGCGGACAATAGCACTTGCATTGCCTGCCATACTGATGAAGAGGCCCTTAAAGCGCTGGCGAAGGAGCCGGAAGAGGTAGAGCACCTCTCCGAGGGGGAGGGCTGAGGGGGCGAATTGCCTCCGTTGGAGGCTTGGGAGAAGGTCTTCTTGGATGACAAAGCTTTAAGCAAAACGCACGCCGACTTGGGTTGCATCGCCTGCCATGGGGGCGTCGGCGGGACAATGGATATGGAAGAGGCCCATCAGGGCATTGTCAGGGACCCCGACCCAGTTCAGAGGTGCGCATTATGCCATAAGTCTATCGTGGAAACCTATCAGAAAAGCTTGCATGTGACCCTGGCGGGCTACTATACTGTGCTACGGGCCCGCAGCAGTGAGGAGCACTGGGATAAGTTAATGGTTGCCTTTGACAATCACTGCGACCAGTGCCACTCTTCCTGTGGTCAATGTCACGTAAGCCGGCCAGATTTGCATGAAGGTGGCCTTTTGAACAAGCACGAGTTCAAGAAGATTCCGCCAATGAACCTGACTTGCACCGCCTGCCACGGCACACGGGTTAACGATGAATACAAAGGCTTGAACAAGACCGCCGACGGCAAACCGGTCCCGGCCGACGTCCACTTCAACCCCGGCGGAATGTCCTGCTTCGCCTGCCACACCGGTGACCAGATGCACGGGGCCTTGGGGGTCTTCAACCACCGTTACGATGGCCCACCAGACCCATCTTGCACTCAAAAGGGATGCCATGAAAACATTGGCGGTCCAGAAGATAAGGTAGCTTATCACACCAAGGTGCATTTGGAGAAAGTGCAATGCCAGGTCTGCCATGCCGCACCCTATAAGCACTGCTACAACTGCCACGTCCAGCTATCCGACAAAGGTGTCCCTTACTTCAAGGTGGAGCCCTCAGAGATTCTCTTCAAGATTGGGCGCAACCCCATAAAGAGTCCAGACCGGCCTTGGGAGTACGTAGTGGTGCGGCACGTCCCGATAGCGCGCACTACGTTTGCCTACTACGGGGAGAATCTGCTACCCAACTTTGACGCCCGTGAGACTTGGACCTACGCCACTCCACACACCATCCAGCGGCGCACTCCGCAGACAGAATCTTGCAACTCTTGCCATGGGAATGCCGACCTCTTCTTGACGGAGGAGTTCGTCCGCAAGCGGACGCCAGATGAGGTGGAGGCAAATAGGAAGGTTATTGTGACCAAGATTCCGGCTAAAATTCCATAGCTTTAGACAGAGTATGGAGCTAAGCTGAAAGAAAATAGCCCCCGCCCGCATTAGGGGAAAGTGGCAAGCCGTAAAACGGCTTGCTGCTTTTTTTGAACATGGGCCACGGGTCCAACAAGGGTAAGAACTTTGCACTCTCTTCACATTGAGGCTATAATAAAAACCGAAACCAGGCACGGAGCTAAGCCATGCAAAGATTTGCATTTTTTATTTTAACTTCAATCCTACTGCTGGCTTCTTGCTCTCCCACAGCTTCCCCAACCCCATCCCCAACCCCCATCCCTCCAAACGTGGTGGCCATAGTCAACGACCAGCCCATTTTCCAAGAGGCCCTGGAAAAGCAGCTTAGGCACCTCCAAAAAGCTATGGAGGCCTCTGGTGAAAAGCCCGACCCCCAAACGCTGGAGCAAATGCGCCGTCAAGTCCTGGAAGGGCTAATAGACCAAGCTATCATGGAGCAAGCGGCGGCAAGGTTGGGGGTAAAAGTTTCTCCGGAGGAACTGGAGGAGAACATCCGTAAAGTCATCCAAGAAGGAGGGGAGGAGAACTTCAACCGCTGGCTTGAGCAAAGCGAACTGACCATGGAGGAATTCCGGGAAATGACCAGATTGCAGCTCCTCAGCCTCAAGCTCTTTGAAGCTGTTACCCCTTCCCCTCCTGAAACTGTGGAACAGGTCCACGCCCGCCATATCCTGCTAAGCAGCCAAGAGGAAGCTCTGCAAATCCAGGAGAGGCTCCGCAAGGGGGAAGATTTTGCTTCCCTGGCCCGCCAGTTCTCCAAAGACGAATTTACCAGAGAGCTGGGAGGAGACCTTGGCTTCTTCCCCAAAGGCCTTTCTGGCCTCCCCCCGGAGCTGGAAGAGGCTGCCTTCTCCCTCGCCCCAGGCCAAATAAGCGGAGTGATAAAAAGCTACTACGGCTACCACATAATCCAAGTCCTGGAAAAAGACCCTAACCACCCCCTCTCCGAAGAGGCCAAAAGGATGTTCCGGGAGCAGAAATTCAAGGAATGGCTGGAGAAAGAGAAAGCCTCCGCTCGCATTCAAAGGTTTCTAAGATGATTAAGAAAATTTGGGGCTGGTTCCTCCTCTTCTTGGGCTCCTTCTTCCTTTTAGGGGTACTGTTCCTGGGAGTTAGGCTTTGGCTCACAAGCAGGCCATTCGTCCTCTACCCCCAGGTTGACCCCCTGCTGGCTTTCTCCCCAAAAGATGTAGAACCATCCATCGCCCTCCTCTCCTTGGCTGGCTATGACGACCTCCAAGTCTTCAGGAAAGCCATGGAGGAAGGGGAGCTGGAAACAGCTTACGTGACCTTAGTTTTCTCCACGTCTTTGGAAGACCAGGAAAGGCTTGGGGGATGGATTTCCCTCGCCCAAGCTTTTGCCGAAAGAGGCCTGCGCCGGAAAGCCCTAATCTCCTACGGCCAGGTCTACAATACAGCGCTCCTAAGCCCTTACCTCTCCGATTTGGAACGGGTTGAGGCTCTTATTTTAACAGGTAAAGGCCTGGAAAAGATGGGAGAAAAAGAGCGGGCCTCTTTCGTCCTGCGCCAGGCCGAGGCTTTAGTCCGCTCCAGCCCATACCTTAAAAAAGCCCAGCGGATTGCTTTGGGCCAGAAACTGGGTAAGAATGTAAACCCCGATGAATCAAACTCAGAATTGGCGCAGCCGGTCCCGCTTTCAAAGGATTTTGCCATCCTGCCCGAAGAGAACTACAACTCGGAGGAAAGGGAAAGGCTTGCCCAAACCTTGGCTTCATCCCCGACGAAAAAGAACCTCCAAGCGTTGAGGGAAGCACTCAAAAGCGAGGATTCGGCCAGGCTCGCCCTTTACCAAGAAAAGATATCCTCTGAGGAATCTCTCCCCCGCAAAGTGGGCTGGCTTTTAGAGAAGATAGCCTGGCTTACCTTGAAATACCGGATAGCCATGGGGGGGTTCGGGCTTAGCCTTGTTCCTGAGTGGGAAGTGGATGCGCCCATCATAGAGAAAGAAATGGCCAATTCCTACAGCGAACTCTTCGCCATATATGCCGAGCAAGCTGTATCCCTCCCCAAATCCTCCGAGGCCGAAAGGGCCTGGTCCGAAATAGCAGCCCTCAAAGCATACTATGCCCTGCTTGGCCTATACCCGAATGCACCGCTGGACAAAATCGTAGCCGAGGTGAAAGAAAGCCACACACCAAAGCTCATCTTCCTTGATAGCTCCCGAACCTTTGCTTACGAGGCAGAATAAGGAGGAAAACGATGCTTAGAAGGGTGAGAGTAAGCGATGCCCTATTAAGAGGTCTTGCCCTGTTCTTCTTTATGCTGAGCCTTTTGGTTGGAGGAATCTACCTCATCATCTTCATTGACCCCTACGTCCCAATCAACCCCTTTCCTCCCCCCTCTTCTCGTCCTACAGCCCAACCTACCCCTGAAGGGCCGATAGCCGTGATAACCTTCCCCCCAACTTGGACCCCTACCCCCACATTTACCCCTTCCCCAACCCCTACCCCTACTTCAACCCCAACTCCTACTCCAACCTTTACTCCAACCCCAACCCCAACTTTCACTCCGACCCCTACACCGCGACCGCGTCCTCCAACCCCCACCCCAACTCCAACACCTCCTCCACCTTATGAACCCATAAACTGGGGTGTGCGGACAAACTGCGCTTGGCGTGGGGTTCACGGCACAATATGGGGTGCCCACGGCTTGCCCCTGGCCGGAATTTACGTTAAAATTTGGGACGAAGCGGGCCATTCGGTCATGGCTGGCCCTTCTGATGCCGATGGGATTTACTCCCTTTACATCCCTTATTCTGCCCTCTCCGATGGGAGGTGGTGGCTTCAGGTTATAGAAAACGGCCAGCCAGCCTCCGCCCCATGGGGAGTATACGTGGGCGGAGGATGCTTAAACGGCGTCCACGAAGTCCAGGCTGACTGGCGCAGGAGATTCTAACAGGTGATGAAAATGAAAAGGAGCAAATTGTTCTGGCTTATTATCCTTGCAGCAAGCCTTTCAGCTTTAGCCATTGCTTTCCTCTTGGTGAAATCCTCCCTCGCTCAAGGAACCCCCACCCCCGAACCGACTCCTAGGCCTACCCCAACCCCTCAACCGGCTTTGGTCATTACCTCCGTCTACCCTTCCGAGGGGGTACCCGGAACCTTGGTTAGAGTAAGCGGGGAAACCTATACCATCCCTACCGGAAGCACCATAACCATAAAATGGGATACGGACGTAATCACTTCTACTGTGACCGATAGCTTCGGACAATTTAGCGCTTACTTCACCGTACCCATAACCGCTACCTTTGGAGTTCACACCATCCGAGCCGAAGTTACCGTAGGCACCATCACATATTTTGACACCGCAAACTTCACTGTCCTGGCCCCTACCCCAACCTCAACCCCTACCATAACCCCAACTCCTACCATAACCCCCACCCCCTCCCCAACTCCGACCCCTCCTACGCCCACTCCTACCCCAACCCTTCGCCCCGTAACTCCGATACCTTGGCCCACAACTCCTGCCCCT
>CAZPWR010000388.1:0-4611 GCA_964590555.1 uncultured Anaerolineae bacterium
TCCTACTCTTAGTGATAGAGGAGAGAGCTCGGCCGAGGGCCCAGGCCTTGCCGCCAAGCCCCGACGATTTTGGGCCACACCGGCCCTCCGACCGAGCTTGACAAAATTGCAAAGAAGCGATATATTTAGCCTTGAAAGGCGATGACCGGGACGAGTACCCGGGTGCTGGGTGACAGAGAGGGGAAGCCGAGGCTGGAAGCTTCCCTCACCATCGGCCTGGGGAAAACCACCCGCGAGCTGGGTTCCGGAACGCGAAGGGATTAGCCCTTCGCCAGTATGGAGCCCCGGAGGCCAACCGTTATCGGCCAAGGAGAGCTGCCCAGCCTGAGTAAAAAGGGCAGAATTTGGGTGGAACCGCGGGAGAAAAACCTCTCGCCCCAAAAGGCGAGGGGTTTTTTTGTTAATCTGCAATAAGGAGGTGCGTTATGGACGAAAAGGAACTGGAAAAACTCAGGCATTCCACTTCCCACGTGATGGCCGAGGCTGTCCTTAAGCTCTTCCCCGAAGCTAAGCTGGGCATAGGCCCGGCCATTGAAAACGGCTTCTACTACGATTTTGACTTGCCGAGGCCTCTTACCCCCGAAGACTTGAGGGCTATAGAGGAAGAGATGCGCAAAATCATAAGAGGCCGCCACCCCTTTATCCGGAAGGAGATCTCTCGCGAAGAGGCTTTGCAAATTTTTAAGGACCAGCCATACAAAATTGAGCTCATCCAGGAGATGCCCCCGGATGAAGTGATTACCATCTACACCCAGGACACCTTCACTGACCTGTGCCGAGGACCTCACCTTGAGCACACCGGACAGATACCGGAGGATGGCTTCAAGCTCTTGAGTGTAGCTGGGGCTTACTGGCGAGGAGATGAGCGCCGTCCACAGCTCCAGCGCATATATGGGACCGTTTGGCCTACCCGAGAAGAGCTTGAAAAGTACCTTGCCTGGCTGGAAGAAGTGGAGAGGCGCGACCACCGGCGCTTGGGCAAGGACTTGGACCTTTTCAGCATACATCCTGAGCTTGGGGCTGGACTTGTGCTTTGGCATCCAAAAGGAGGAATGATAAGGTACCTCATTGAAGAATTCTGGCGTCAGGAACACCTGAAAGCTGGTTACCAATTCGTTTTCACCCCCCACATCGGGAGGAGCTGGCTGTGGGAGACCAGCGGTCACTTGAGCTTTTACCGAGAGAACATGTACTCCCCTATGGACATTGAAGGGCAAGCTTACTACCTAAAGCCGATGAATTGCCCATTCCACATCATGATTTACAAATCGCGCCGCCGGAGCTACCGTGAATTACCCCTGCGTTGGGCTGAACTCGGCACCGTCTACCGATACGAACGCTCAGGGGTATTGCATGGCCTCCTCCGAGTGCGAGGCTTCACCCAAGACGATGCCCACATATTCTGCACCCCGGAACAGATAGAGGACGAAATCTTAGGCTGCCTTAAGCTCACGATGCACCTCCTTGGGGCTTTCGGCTTCCGCGAGTATGATATAGCCCTCTCAGTCCGCGACCCCCAACATCCCGAAAAGTACATCGGAAGCGATGAGATGTGGCAAATGGCCGAAGGGGCATTAATCAAAGCCCTGGAGAAAATGGGGCTTTCTTACCGGAGGGAAGAAGGGGAAGCGGTTTTCTACGGCCCCAAGATTGACATCAAGATAAAAGATGCTTTGGGCCGAGCCTGGCAATGCACCACAATCCAGTTTGACTTCAACATCCCCGAGCGCTTTGACCTCACTTACATCGGCCCTGATGGCAAAGAGCATCGCCCATACATGGTCCACCGAGCGCTACTGGGTTCCATGGAGCGCTTCTTAGGAGTCCTAATTGAACACTACGCCGGCGCTTTCCCTGTTTGGCTTTCCCCAGTCCAGGTCCGAATTATACCCATAACTGAGCGCCACAACGATTACGCCTACAAAGTGGCTGCTCGCCTCAAGGAAGAAGGACTAAGGGTAGAAGTGGACGATGGCCCTGAGAGGATGCAGGCTAAGATCCGCCAGGCTCAGCTGGACAAAATCCCTTACATGCTTATAGTTGGCGATAGGGAGGTGAGGGAAGAGAAGGTGGCGGTAAGGCTTCGCTCCGGTGAGGACCTGGGGCCTAAAGGGCTTGATGAGTTCATCGCTATGGCTAAAGAGGCTATAGCTCAAAAGAAGTGAGGTTCTAAGAGCCGATTTCTTCCAACTTGCGGGCTTGCTCTTCGGCAATTAAGGCTTCTATGAACTCATCAAGCTCTCCATCCAGTACTTCCTCCAGCCTATAAGAGGTAAGGCCGATGCGGTGGTCTGTAACCCTATTCTGGGGGAAGTTGTAGGTGCGGATTTTCTCGCTCCGTTCCCCAGTCCCTACCTGCTTACGGCGCTCTTGGTCAATCTGCTCTCTGACCTTGCGCTGCTCCATCTCGTAGAGCTTGGCCCTGAGGATGGCTAATGCTCGCTCCTTGTTCTGATACTGGGAGCGCTCGCTCTCGCAGGAGACCGTTATCCCTGTAGGGATGTGAGTAATTCGGACGGCTGTGGCGTTCTTCTGCATGTGCTGTCCACCAGGGCCAGAGGAGCGATACACGTCTATTTCCAGGTCATCTGGATTTATGTGAATTTCCACGTCATCTACTTGGGGGAGAACAGCCACGGTGGCGGTGGATGTGTGAATACGGCCGCTGGCCTCGGTTATGGGCACTCTCTGGACCCTGTGGACACCGCTTTCGTATTTTAGGCGGGAATAAGCCCCTTTGCCCTTTATCTGGAACACAACTTCTTTGAACCCCCCAAGGCCGGTGGCGTGAGAGCTCAAGATTTCCACATCCCACCCTTGTTTTTCAGCGTAGCGAGTGTACATCCTAAAGAGGTCGGCAGCAAAGAGTGCTGCTTCTTCCCCGCCGGCTCCAGCCCTTATTTCCATAATCACATCTTTTTCGTCCTTCGGGTCCTTGGGGATAAGGAGGGCTTTGAGGCGCTTCTCTGCTTCCTCTATTTTCCCCTCCAGTTCCTTAACTTCAGCTTTAGCAAGCTCCCTTAGCTCCTCATCATCCGATTCTTCCACCAAAGCTTTGGCTTCCTCAAGCTGCTTGGCCAGCCTTTTATAATCCCTATAAGCCTGAACGAGCTCTTCCAGCTCCGCTTGCTCCTGAGCGTACTCAGCCATTTTCTCCGGGTTCGCCAAGACTTCTGGCAAACCCATAAGCTCATTAAGCTCTTCGTAGCGTTTTTCCGCCTTTTCCAGTTTCTCCAAAAGCTTTTCTTGCATTTTCCCCTTTCACCTCCCGGTTTATTTTATCACACAAGTTCGTGCCTTCAAAAGCAGTCCCTGTTTCTTTTGAAAGGCCGGTTGGAAGGGGCTTTACTCCTCCTGCGCACATAGAGCTCAACCGGTGTGGGCTATCTTGTTAGGCAAAGTCTGCGTCCACTGAGCCTTCCAATGCAGCTTCTACCTCTTCCTTTGATGGCCTGTAGACAAGGCGACAGAAGGCGCAGTAGCCGGGGGCGGTGGTAGGCTGTCCGCACCTCAGGCAGGCATGGAGGGGAGGAGCTTCTTCTTCCTTAAACCGAACCCTCCCTTCTTCCTTGGCTTGAAGGAAGGAGAGATAAAAGCTGAGCTTGCTGCCCGGAGAGTTCCTCTCCAGCTGATTTAGGAGGTTTTTGTAGAAGATGGAAGTTGAACCCACAGCGTAGGGGCACTCATCGTAAATGTAATCAATGCCCATAAGGAGGGCATAGGCAGCGGTTTCCCTCTCGTACATCCGGCAGAAGGGCTTGACCTTCCGGGCTAACCCTGGGTAATCGGAAGGAAGGACGGGCCCCTGCCGAGCTAAATAACCTGTCTGCCAGCGCAAGACGTTACCCAAAAGGACCGCAGCTTCGTCATCCAAGTTGTGGCCGGTGGCAATAGCGTAGTAACCACCTTCAATCGCTAACCGGTTCATTTCATGCCGCTTGACCAGGCCGCACAGCGCGCAGACCCTTTGCCCACGCCACGATTCCCTGGCAAATTCTGGGATGCTTCGCCCGTAAAGGGCCTTTACGTCCACAATGTGAAGCGTGGCCTCAGGGTGGGCGGAGGCAAATTGCTTCACCTTTTCCAGGGATAGTTGAGAATAGCCCTGATGCTCTATCCCCAGGTTTATGTACATCCCATCCGCTTTGTATCCCAAGCGCAGGAGGACATCCCAAAGCGATAGGCTATCCTTCCCCCCGGAGACGGCTACCAGGATTTTGTCTCCCTTCCGGAACATCTTGTAAAGCCGTATCGTCTTCTCCGTGCGCTCTACGAACCACTCAATGAAATGGTCGCGGCAGAGGGCCAGCTTATGCTGGCGCATGTTTATAACCGCTTCCTTACCGCACTTGCGACACCTCATCTCATCCTCCCGAAATCACGGCAATGAGTTTGACCACGTCTCCGTCCTTTAAGACGGTGTCTTCGGTTATAAGTTTGCCGTCCTTTACCGGGATTACGGCCTCTATCAGCAGGCCTACTTCTTCCACTGCCTTCTTGACCGTTATCCCCGGCCTTACTTCCCATTCTTTGTCCCTGTAAATTAGCTTGACCATCTTGCACCCCCCGAATAAGGCTCGCAAAAAGATTGCCAGCGAAGGAGAGCTTTCC
>CAZPWR010000389.1:0-1826 GCA_964590555.1 uncultured Anaerolineae bacterium
GCTGATTTAACCCGTGCCCAGCAGCTTCTGGGTTACAGGCCAAAAGTGACTTTGATGGATGGACTGAGGAGGCTTTTAGAACTTGACCCCCGCTTCCGGGTCAGCTGATGCGGGACAAAATCTTAGCAATTTTGCTTATCCTTTTAGCTTTTGCCCTTCGCATTGCTGGAATTCTCTCCCAAAGTCTCTGGCGAGACGAAGTTGATGCTGTGCTCTTTGCCTCTGCCCCGCTTAAGGAAGTGCTGGGGTATTTCACCCGACTGGGTTGGAATGGGCCTTTCTACTACCTTTTGCTCAAGGGATGGCTCAGTTTGGCAGGGAAAGGAGAGTTTGCGCTTCGCTATTTCTCCCTGCTTTTCGGCGTCTTATCTTTGCCTCTGATTTTACGAGCAGCTAAGAGGTTCCTCCCGAAGCCTTTGGCTCTCGTTGCTATGCTCCTCTCTTGCTTTTCCCCCTACTTGGTCTGGTACTCCCAGGAAGGTAAGATGTATGGCCTATGGCTTTTCCTGAGCACGCTCGCTTTTAATTTCCACTTGAATGCCCTGGAGAAGGGAGGCTTGAAGCGATGGCTTCTGTATTTGAGCGCTGTGATGGTATGCCTTTATGTCCACCTTCACAGCCTGTTTATGGTTTTAGGGCAATTGGTGCTATACCTTTGGCCAGGCTACAGAAGGAAGTGGAGGGAAGGGATTGCAGTTCATTTGCTTCTTGCCCTGCCTTTTGCGCCAATAATGCGGTGGCTATTGCCTGCTTTCCTTTCGCCTAATCCTTCCGGGTTTCCCTACTACCCGCTCTGGGATATGATGGGCATACTTTTTACTGGATGGAGCTGCGGGATTTTGAGCACTTTATGGCCTTGGTCACTCATTCCAGCAGGCTTTGCGTTCTTGGGTGGAGTCCTTGAACGCCGAAAGGGCCTTATGCTTCTAAGCCTAATCTTAGCCCCAACCTTAGGGCTATTTGCGGTATGTCTCAAAAAGCCCGTCTTTACAGATCGCTACCTCATTTTCCTTGCGCCTCTTTTCTACATCCTCTTAATCCTTAGGTGTAAGGTTCTGGCAAACCAAGAACAAATTCTTAGGGCCTGTTTTGTTTGCCAGCCTCATCCTAATAGACATTGAAGCCCTCTGGAGCCAAAGCCACTTCCCGATAAAGAGCGATTTTAGGGCCGCCGTGGCCCTTTTCAAAGAATACGCTCAGGAAGGAGACGTCGTAGTGTTCCAGATTCCTTATGTGCGCCGGGTCTTTGATTATTACCTTGCCGGCGAAAAGATTTACATCCCTGTAGAGGGCCCTTACACCAACTGGGGCATGACACCGAAGCAGGTTGATGCTTATTTCAGGAAGCACATAGGTTACAGCCGAAGGGCTTGGTTGGTGCTGAGCGAGGCGGAGATGTGGGATTCACGCGGGCTTACGGAGGAATGGTTTGAGGAAAATTTCCGACCCATTTTAAGGGGGCGGTTTGTAAGGGTGACGATAACACTTTATTCTCGCCCTGCGCCTTTATTGAGCCTTCGGGCTTTGCGCTATAAGTGCTTTTTGCCTTTGGTTTTGAGGTAAAAAGCTATTGGCCTGGCTTATGAATTAACTCTGGCCCTCTTATTTCCCCACCCCCGTTGGCCGAGGGTTAGCCAGCGTTTCAGGTCCTACTCACCGCGGGTTTGCCCCTACCTCCTAACCCTCTGGGGGGTACGGAGAGTTCGGGTAGAAACCCTCCCTGGGTGTGTCCCAATTTTGTCGGGGCCCGGTGGGCCTGAGATTGCACAGGGCGCTGGAAGCGCCCTTTTCCCCCGGCAGCCATTTGGGAACGCGGGTGACCAGGG
>CAZPWR010000390.1:0-4599 GCA_964590555.1 uncultured Anaerolineae bacterium
CCGGCGTTACAGGAAACGCCGTTCCTCAAGATGGTGGGCATTCCTCCTGGTCCTCTTAGCCTTAGGCGCCTTTTATTTCTCAAACAAAAAGCCGGCGATTTCCCTGATTCCGAGGTTTGGCCCAACCCCTACTCCCACTCCTTCAGCTCAACAGTTCATCCAGGAAGGGGAGAAGGCTTGGAGTGAAGGACGCTTAAAAGAAGCCCTCTCCCAGTATTCAAAAGCCCTCAGCCTTGAACCCGATAACTTCCAAGCTCTCCTACGCCGCTCCCAAATCCTGACTTTTCTGGGGCGGGCTAAAGAGGCCGTGGAAGATGCAAAGCGCGCTCTTGCCCTCAAGCCCGATTCTGCCGAAGCCATAGCTAACCTCTGCCTGGCTTTGGACTGGGCAGGGGAGATTGACGAAGCCTTTGAGACTTGCGTCAAAGGGGTAAGCCTTTACCCCCAGAACCCAACCCTGCGAGCCTATTTGGCCGAAACTTACATTGATAGGTCCAACTGGGATAGGGCCAACGAGGAGATAAACGTCGCCCTTTCCCTTGCCCCCGACGACCCCGAGGTCCTGAGGGCTTACGGTTACATTCTGGAGAAACAGGGTAAGTATCGCCAAGCCCTTGAAGCCTACCTCAAAGCTCAGGAGCTGAGCCCCCACCTGTATTACCTTTACATCCGTGCAGGAAACCTTTACATAATCCTTAAGAAGGGGAACGAGGCCTTGGCCCAGTTCAACAAGGCCGTGGAGGTAGCCCCGGATTTACCTATGCCCTACGATGCCTTAGGCTGGGGATACTACCAATTGCAGGACTTGGACAGGGCAGAAGTGGAGCTTAAGAAAGCCATAGAAATAGACCCAGATTACGGCCCAGCTTACGGCCACCTCGGAGTCGTTTACTACGTCCAGCGCAAATACGAGGACGCTATACCCAATTTGGAAAAGGCGATAGAGCTTGGGGTAAAATCCGTTGAGTATTATTACGAACTTGGCCTCTCCTACGTCTTCCTTGGCCTATGCGAGCAAGCCCTCCCTTGGTTGGAGAAGGCTTTGGAAATAGACCCGTATTCGGAGCCGGCCCTTTGGGGCCTTTCCCAGTGCCAGGCTTCAAAGAAAAAATGAAGCTTTTCTTTCCCGATAGGCCTGTCCCCCCTGACTCCCCCGCCTACGTAGAACGCCCCGCCGACATCAAAGCTCGCCATTTGGTCCTTCAAGGCACCCCTGTTTACTTATCAGGCCCTCCGTTGACAGGCAAAACCTCTCTCCTTTTCCGCCTCGGATATCTGCTCTTAGCCCAAGGCTTTTCCTTCTTTTACCTTAAGCTAACCCTAGAGCTTGCCCCAAGCGAGCTGGAAGCCTTCTTGGAAGATTGCCTCCGAGCTGAAGGCAAGCGCCTAATCGCTGTTGATGGCCTTGGGGAAAACCCTGAGGCGAATTTAGAGGCAATTAAGCGCTGGCTTTACCGTCACCCTGGCACCCCTTTAGTGGTAGCTGGGACTTTCTACCCTTACCCTGGGGAGATTTCGCCTTTGGTAGAGATATCTCTTAGCTTCTTCTACAAGCCGCACATCCTGCAACTGGTAAACCTTTTAGGCTTGGGCCAAGAAATTACGGAGGAAATTTACCGCTGGAGCGGGGGCTATCCTTACATCGCTCACAGCTTATGCGCCGCTTTGGCCGAGGGCAAAAAGCTGGAGGAAGCGGTGGAAAGCTTTAAGCGGGAAGACCAAAACCTCTTGCCCAAGCTGAGGAAAGCCCTTTTAACTGTCCCAGAAGCCTCTGAACTTTACCAGCGAATCCTCCAGGGCGAGCAAATCAACTACCGCCGGATTATCCCGCTCTTCCGGGAAGCCCCTTCCCTGCGGGGCCTGTTCAGGAGCGATGAGAAGGGCTACGTACGCCTTTCCTCCCCCCTTCTTAGCTCCCTATAATCCGCATGAACAATCCCTTGCGGGTGCGCCGGGGACACTTTTTGCGCCGATTAAAATCGGCCTCTTTTGGCCTTCGCCGACCCTCGCCACCTTATGAGGGGTATGGGGGATGTGCCCCCAACCCCCGTCCCTCCTACGAGGGGGTAAAAATGGGGGCAAACCCTCAGCAAACGGGGGTGGGAAATCCCCCATAATCCCCGCAAGGGAGCATAGTTGCCCAACGCTCTCTGCCTTATCCCACAGCCAAAAGCAACCATTGCGCTGGAAAACTGGAAAGCCTTGGCGGCCATGACCCAGATTTGACAAAGGCAGATTTGTGCTGTATAATATTTTCGGTTCTTTCGGAGGAAAGCCATGCCTTTAAAGCTTACTCCGAGGCAGAAAGATTTCCTGGGAAAATTCTTGGAGCTATATCAAGAGAGCCAAGGCTCGCTTCACTATTCCTTTGTAGCTAAGAGGTTGGGGATAGCTAAGGTTACAGCTTACGAAATGCTTTGCGCTTTGGAAAGGCTCGGGCTCGTCCGCAGGGAATATCATTCCCGGAAAGGGCCTGGGCGTCATGTGGTGAAATTCCTCCCCTCTTCTCAAGCCTTGGACTTGGAAAGCCTGGGTAAGGAGTGGGAAGAGGTGCGCTCCCTCTTAGCCAGGATTGTAGAGAAAGCTAAGGATTCCAGTCCGGAAGAGCTCCGGGAAGAACTCCTCCGGGTGCTTCCCGAAAACCCCTCCCCCTTGCTCTTTATGGCTGGCCTCACTGCTATCGCCATTTCCGCTTTGTCCCGAGCATTCAAAAAGGGGCAGGTAGCGGAAATCCAATCGCTGCTCAGGGCAATGCCTTCCCCAGGAGCGATCGCCGGCCTTGTAGCGGGGATAGCATTGGCCGGAGGGGTATCGCCAGAAATAATTCGCAAATCCATGGCAGGATTGAGGGATGATGCTTATCAAGCCCTGGCTGATTTCGCCAGGGAATTCATTCAAATCCTATCTCAGGAGGTGGAAGATGAAGGGGCTTAGAGAAGCAATGGAGAAGGGCATCCTCATTGGCCTGGGGCTTGTAGCCTTGGCCCGAGAGAGGCTGGGCGAAGTAATCAAAAAGCGCGAGGATTACCGCAAGGAGCTACTCTCCAAAGGAGAAAAGCAGAGGGAAGAAATCCGCAAGGTAGTCCGTGAAGAACTTCAGAAACTCTTCTCGGAGCTGGGCTTGGCTACTAAAGCTGATATAGAGGAGCTGAGCAAGAGGATTGAGAAGGCTAAGGCTTCAAAATAAAGCCGAAACCTCCTTTGGAGGAGAGCTATGAACGATGAAATCAAGCTCCTGGTAGAGGAGGCTTTTCTTTCTTATCCTCCTCTAAGGGAAAGCCACTGCCCAATTTCCGTAGAGGTAAAAGATGGCCGAGTTGAGCTTAAGGGGGTGGTCCGCTCCTCTGTCATGAAGGAGATGGCCTCAAGGCTTGCCTGGAGTGTCCCTGGGGTCAAGGAGGTGATTAACAACCTCTTGGTAGATTCCCAGCTTGAGGAAGAAGTAGCCAAAAAGATTGCTTCTAACCCCCAGACCAGAGCATGGGCCGGCTCAGTAAGGGTTCAAGTGATAAGGGGGCATGTCAGGCTCAAGGGCAAAGTGCCTCAGGAGGCCAGAGAAATTCTGTGCAAAGTGGCTCAGGAAACCCCTGGGGTTATGGGGGCAGAATTTGACGATAGGGCAATGCCGGTATGAGGTTTAAGTTAAAGCCATCTTTGGGGTTGGCTCTGAGCGGAGGTGGAGCAAGAGGGCTGGCTCACATAGGAGTGCTTAAAGCTCTTGAAGAAGAAGGCATAAAGGTTGACTTCATCGCCGGAACCAGCATGGGCGGCTTCATCGCTGCTGCTTATGCCTTGGGCTACACGCCTGCCCAGATTGAAGCAGAAGCCCTTAGGATGGGAAAATTTACTTCTATGGCCAGCCTTTTAGTGGATTTTTCACTTCCCTGGAAAGGCCTCTTTGAGGGGAAGAAGTTCATGGATTACTTTGAGGAAAAGTTCGGCGATGCTACCTTCAACGACACGCGCATCCCCTTGGCCTTAGTAGCTGTGGACCTGGTCAGCGGAGAAGAGGTGGTCATAAGGGAAGGGAGGATTGTGGATGCGGTAAGAGCCACGGTCTCTGTCCCCGGCCTTTTTGCCCCTTACACTCTGGGGGACAAAGTCCTGGTGGACGGAGGAATCCTCAACCACCTCCCAGCCGACGTGGTCCGACGCATGGGGGCCGATGTAGTTGTAGCCGTGGATGTGGGGGTAGAAGAGGAAAAGTCTCCCATAATATCCAATAAGGCCCCTCCCGTCTTCTCCGTCCTTTGGAGGACGGTGGAGGTTATGGGGAAGAAGGTTCGGGAAAGCAAGCTTAAAGAAGCCTCCCCTGACCTCTTGCTCTCCCCTCCGGTCAATGGCGACGTTTCCCTCCTCTGGGGTTTCCACAAAGCTCCGGAAATCATTGAGGCTGGATACAGGGAGACCAAGGAAAAAATTCCCCTTTTACGGAAGCTACTGAGGCCCCGCCTCCTCAGAGGGAGGTAAATTTGTTCCCCTTTTCCCGAACTTACGCCCACCTTGGCCGATACCGGGAAATTGTCGGCATCTTAGTCAAATATGGGGTGGATGAACTTTTTGAGCGGGTAGGGGCGGGCAGAATCCTCCCTTTCCCCA
>CAZPWR010000391.1:0-1990 GCA_964590555.1 uncultured Anaerolineae bacterium
GTTCCACCTATGACCACACCCCCCCGCTCTTCCAGATTGCGCCCTCCCGGTAGGGGGCCGATTCTGCACTTGGCCATTACGGGTATGGTTACAGCGTCCATTATCTTGAGGATGTGTTCGGGGTCGGCCATGCGTGCAACCCCACCCTGAGCCCGTATGTCGGCTGGGACCCTTTCCAAGGCCATTACGGCGCAAGCGCCTGCGTCCTCAGCAATCTTTGCCTGTTCTGGGGTGACCACATCCATTATCACCCCGCCTTTGAGCATCTGAGCAAGCCCTCTCTTAAGGGTATCAGTTCCCGTGACCTTTTCCATAAGTCATACCTCCCGTTTAGTAGGCTAAGCTTCCGGCCGCAGAAGCTTTCCCATTTGATATTATACAGCCACATCCCGCTTTGTCAATAATTAGGGGGAATTGCCTGAGAAAACTGGAGAATTTCTCTGCCGCAACCATGAAGGGGAATGGCAAGTTTTGCTTTTCAATGAGCGCTATGCTCTAAAATGGTTGCGAGGGAAAGAAATCCGCCTTGTGCACTCGCACGTGCGCTTGGTCCTACTTGCCATTGTGGACGGAGGAGGGAGAGGGGTAGTGCTTGGAGGAGCCGTAGGGCCACCTTACGCTTCGGAGATAGAGATATTTACCAGCTCTGCCAGTTGTTGGTGACCGTGGATATATTTCTTTAGGAGCCCAACCTGCACTTCGGATGAAAGGGACTTGGCGTTACTCGGTTCGCAATCCATTACGTTTAGCCTCTCATAAATCTTGGGAAAGATGGAAGGCACGAAGGAATCGGATAGAAGGGCTATTTGGGGCAATAAAGCTTAAAGTTGGGTCAGTTTTTCCCCTTTTCAGGGAGGACTTAGCACTGCGGAGGGCTTTGGCGAGCGCGGTCCTTTACAACCTTGACCGCCTGGTTACTTTATTTTTGTTCTTCTTGAAAGGCTCTCTTCGCCCCCTTTACTTTGGCCTTCTCGCTTATTTTTCGAACATCCCCCACGAAAGCTTGACAAAATTTGTTTTATACGTATAATTGATGCAAAATTACACCTCACAAAAGGAGGCTCAAAGATGAGCGCGGAACATATTGCCACTCAAAAAACTGTCCAGATCGGTGTCAGCCGTCCGCCCTTGCCAGTCCTCGACCTGCCAACCCCTGAGGAAGTGTTTGGTGTCTCAAAAATCGGGTTTAAAGAGGCTGTCGTCCGAGTCATAGGCCCCAGCCTGATTGCCCTGGGTATCTCAATCGGCAGCGGTGAGTGGCTGCTGGGGCCGCTAAACGTCAGTATCTATGGCTTCCGCGGGATTGGCTTGGTAATTTTCCTCTCCATCTTATTGCAAACTTTCTATAACATTGAGATTGGTCGCTACATCATGGCTACCGGGGAGGTTCCGGTTCTCGGGTACGGGCGGACTCCACCAGGTTGGATGCTTTGGGTCCCCCTTTCGCTATTTGTCATTTACTTCGCCTTTATCTGGGGGGGATGGGCGGCCTCGGCCGGGCAAAGCCTCTATGTTCTCATCACAGGTCGCATTCCCAAACCTGCCGATCTACCAACGGTCCGATTGCTGGGTGTCGGCTTGATGGGTACGGTTTTCATCATTACCTTGTTCGGCAAGAAAATCAGTCGCACTCTGGAACTGATTAACTGGTTTATTGCGGGCTTTGTCCTGATCACCTTGTTGCTTGTGGACCTTTTCGTCGTACCCTTCAGCAAATGGGTTGAAGGCTTTACCTCACTGTTTATCCCGGCCCTTCCCCCTAAGGGCACCGACGCTACCCTCCTCGGCGGCTTGGCCGGTTTTGCAGCTATGGCATCGGGCCTCAACTGGTTCTTCCTTAACTATTACCGGGACAAGGGCTATGGCATGGGCTATAAAGTCGGTTTCATCGCTCCACTAATTGGCGGCCGGCAGGAGAAGGTGCTTCCTTCGGGAGTGACTTTCCCCGAAGACGAGAAAGACTCACGTCTTTGGCGGCGGCGGGTGACGG
>CAZPWR010000392.1:0-1512 GCA_964590555.1 uncultured Anaerolineae bacterium
AGCGGTATACCAGTCCAAAGGCGTGGCCGGAGCATCCAGCGAAACCGAGCGAGTTTCCATCCGTGAACCCTGAGCCCCGGAGTCCACCACAAGCCAGTAGACGTTTTCATCGGTGTATTTTTCCTCCTGGACGGAGCCGTGGAATTTCTGGCCGTAGAAGATGAGTGCATCGCCGGGGCCCAGAGAGCCATCCCCGCCGTCTTCCACTTCCATCGCCACCTCCTGCCCCCGCCAGAGGAGGTGCAGGGCGGAGGCATTGCCGAGGGGGACCCCAGCGCTGGCCAAAGCCTCGTACGGGATGCGGTAGAGGCCATCGGCTGTTATGCCGATGCGCCAGGCGGGGCAGGGCAATAAGCGAGGGGGGTGTGGTTCGCCAAGGCTGAGGGGACGGAAAGAGGCCGCCGCCAAGGGCAGCGGGCCGGGCTCCGAAGGTACAAAGAAGGGGTCAGGAGGCGGAGGGGGCGGCGATGCTGAAACGCCCCAGACCATGAGAGCCAGCATTGCCCCCGTCCAAACCAAAAGGAACCCAACCCGCCACCTCAGCAGGCCAATGAGCTTCCACAATTCTTAAAAACCTCAAGCCCCAAGGGCAGATTTACCAATCCCAGGGGAAAGGAGGAATCCCAGTCGGGCTTCCAGCTTGGACCTCAAGCTCGCCTTCGTAGATGATATCAGGTGGTTCGTAACGCATGGCAACACCTCCTCTGCCAGCTTAAGCGTTCTTCCGGCTTGAGCGGAAGGCAATCCCTACGCCCAAGGCCAGGATGATTATAGCGGCCACGGCGAGCACAGGCCTCTGGCCCGCTGAAGCCTTAAGCCCTTTCAAAGTAACCCGGGTTGGCCCCCCGGTCCCGCTATAAATGGTCTCACTACAGGTAGAAGTATTGTTGATGGTGGTGTACCAAGCCCTCATAATGCTACCTGACTCAGAACGAGCTTCAGCCAGCCAGTTACCGCTGGCAATATTGGGCAGAAGTACCTCAAAGTAGCCGTTTCCATCCACAGGTGCCGTGGTGTAAGAATCGCCAGCGTTATCGTAAAGCTCCACATAGTCAGCACCTGAGGCTGGGTCGCCTGATTCTGGGTCAGTATCATTCCAGTTTAGATACCAGTCCGGGCAAGTGTCAGGGAGTGTGGATGTGAAATTAAGGAAGCCAGAGCTTCCGCCTATCGTGTAGTTAAGGGTATAGTTAATAGTGCCAGGCGAAACAGTACCAGTGATGCGGCCAATGACCATCAGATAGAAAGAGTTGGCTGTGATGTTTACCCCATCCAAGTCGGGAGGGAGGGTGGTGGATTCATCAAGCCAGCAAGAACTGCCGGGATTGGAGGAACAGGCAGTGGTAGTAAGACTTTTGGTAGCTTGAGGATCAAAGCGGTCGTAAGTTTGCACCGTGGTTCCGTCTTGGTCATCGGAAAGCCAGAAGTAGCCGACAGTCCCGCTATAGCCTACGACCTTGACAATGACGGCAAATGGAGCAGGGGATTGGCTTGGGTTATTTAGACGATAGG
>CAZPWR010000393.1:0-5278 GCA_964590555.1 uncultured Anaerolineae bacterium
AACCACTCCTGGTTACCTTTGGGGGCCTGGGGCGAGGGAAGCTGTTGGCCTTCCCAGGGGTTCAGGCCCGTACCGGGTGGTCACTAACCTTGCCCTCCTTGGGTTTGATGAAGAAACCAAGAGGATGAAACTTCTGGCCACTCACCCTGGCATTACGGTTCAGGACGTTATAGAAAACACCGGCTTTGAACTCATAATCCCCGATAAAATAGAGCAAACCGAGCCGCCAACCGAGGAAGAGCTCAGGGTCCTCAGGGAAGAGATAGACCCAAGGGGCCTTTATATTTCCAAAGGGTAAGAATGCCTCATAGCACTTCCGCCCTTAGCGTAGGGCTATACTTGTTGCGCAGGATGAGGGGCGAGTAAACTTTCATTCGTTCTTCCGTTTGTGCTTTTGAACAAGCCCCCGGCGTCGGTCCCCCATAGATGTTGGTTAGAATTAGCTTCTTTGGGTCTGCGTTGGCCCTTCTTTTAGGCAAATCGCCATAAGTTTCCCGACTTCCTACACAGTTCTGGGATACACCGCTTCTGCATCTCAAAATTGCTTTTACGCCGTTTGAAGTTTATAATTAAGCCGGAGGAGGGGACATGGGGGCAAAAGCTTTTGAAATTAAGCGCAAAATCCTTGGGGTAGCTTTGGAAAAGGCGCGCCTTAGGGCTGGCAAAAGCCTCAAGGAATGCGCCAAAGCCATAGGTGTGTCCCCAGCGTATCTGGCCCAAGTGGAGAAAGGGTTGAAAGATTTGGATTTAGCCCAGCTGGAAATTTTGGCCCGTTTCTTAGGAATTCCTACTTTGGCTCTGTGGGAAGGAGAGGTGGGGGATTCATCCCAGCAACAGCCTTTTCCTCCACCGGAAGAGGCGGTAAAAGTGAGGCGGAAAATCATAGGGCTTCTTTTGGAGAAAGCGAGGGTGCAAGCTGGAAAAAGCCTCTCCGAAGCAGCCAAATCCTTGGGGGTATCAGTTCGCACTTTGCGGGCCTATGAGAAAGGAGAGAAACTCGTCCCCCTTCCCCACCTGGAAGCTTTGGCCGATTTTTACCAAGTGGACAAAGACTTTTTCCTCCAGCAGGCTCTATTCGGTCAGGAAGAAGAGCTGGATAAGGAAATAGAGAATTTCCTCAAGCTTCCGGAGGAAATCCGCAAGTTTGTGGCTAACCCTTCCAACATGCTTTACCTGAGGTCGGCCATTTACCTAAGCAAGCTTTCAGTTGAGGCCTTGCGGGAATTTGCGGCCAGCCTCTTGGACATAACTCTTTGAAAAAGGGCATTGGAATGAACGGGGAGTTTTTGGAGGTCTTAAAAGCCCGCAACTTAAGGGAATGCCTCAACAATTTACTTTCCTCGGTTTTGAAAGTTACTGGCGCTGAGGGGGGGTCTATACTCGTTGTCTCAGAGGAGGAAGTCAAGGCGAGGCAGGGTAAGATTCCGCCTGAGGCGGTCACCGTAATTGAAAGCTGGGAAGGCAAAGTGGCGGAGAAGCTCAAAGAGGGAGCGCTTGTCATCCATGGGAAAGAGCCAATACCCATTGCCGAGGTAGCTTTACCCTCTGGTTCTGGCCGATTGTATAACCTTCCAGTCTTATCAGAAGATAAGGTAATTGGGGCATTGAGCCTCGTTGGGGGGCCTGGCTACAGGCTTGCCCCGGAGGCCCGAAAATCCCTCCTTTCCTTGCTTCGTGGCCTAAACGCAGTTTTGCCGCTTTACTTTAGGCTTGAGGCTGCTCTTAGGAGGAAGGAGTTTTTGGAATTCTTCTTTCAAATAGGCCAACACCTAACTTCAACTGTTGATTTGAACCAGCTGCTTTTGGACATCACGGAGATTGCAAGCCTCGTGCTGGATGCGATGGCTGCTTACCTCCTTTTGATAAAAGAAGGGACCGATGAGATGGTATTGGAAGTGGTATACGGGGGAGGAAGCGAAGCGCTCCACATGGTCAAAGGCAAGATAGGGGAAGGGTTAGTAGGGTGGGTGGCTCAAAACAAAGAGCCGGTTATCGTGAACGATGTCCAAAAGGACCCTCGTTTCAATCCTAAGGTTGATGCACGCACGGGCATTTTGGCCCGCTCCATAATATGTGTTCCACTTCAGGTAAGGGGCAAAACTATCGGGGTCTTAGAGGCCATCAATAAGCGTTCAAACAATGGCTTTGACGAGGATGACCTCAAGATTCTGAGCACCATAGCGGCTCACGCCGCCGTAGCAATTGAGAACGCTAAGCTTCAGCTTTCTCTGAAGGAGGAAAGGGACAAGCTTTTAAGCATCCAGGAAGAAATGAGGCGAGAATTTGCCCGCAACCTTCACGATAGCACCCTTCAGTATCTTTCGGCCATATCTATGGGGCTTGAGCATTTGAGCCGCTTACTGGAAGTTAAGCCGGAAGCGGTTAAAGCGGAGATTGATGCCCTCTCTAAGATGACTCGGCAGGCTATAAGGGAGGCGAGGCTCCTCCTATTTGAACTTCGCCCACTCATCTTGGAAAGCCAAGGGCTTATCCCAGCTCTCAGAACCTACGTTGAACAGCTCAATAGCACCGGCAATTTCCTGGCCCATTTAGAGGTGGAAGGTGTGGATAAGCCGCTAAAGCGAGAGGTTGAACGGAACATTTTCTCCATTGTCCAGGAAGCGGTGAACAATGTGGAGAAACACGCAAAAGCCAAGAATGTCTGGATAAAACTGGGGATGGATGGGGATTATCTTACGGTGAGCGTGGCAGATGACGGAGTTGGCTTTGATGTCAAAGAAGTGCTCAGCAAATACAAAGAGAAGATGAGTTTGGGCCTTCTCAACATGCAGGAGAGAGCCAAAGCTATAGGAGCGCAGCTCTCCATAAGGTCAACCACTAAGGGGTTAGGCCGAGGGACCGTTATCTCTATCCGAGTACCGGCTTCGGTAGCCTTTGCGTCAGGGGAAGAAAAGGAGTAAAAGGCTCTTAGAGGTGAGGATAAAGGCGCTTTTCCCCCTCTCATCTACGGTCATGTCTAAGATTTCCAAGGTTTCTCCACCCTCCGGCAAGGCAAATTGCCTCCGAAGTTTGCCATCTTTGTCCAATTCTACTATTCTGCGCTGGGATGGGTCGGCTACGTAAAGGGGGAATTTAGGCTTTTCCAGGTCTTCTTCGGGGAAGGTAAAGAGGGCAGAGGGGTTAAGGAGAGACTTATCTAAAGGCTCTAATTCAAATGGCACGAGGTTCCCAGCCAGAAATTTCAATATGCGTCCGTCAGCTAAAAGGAGGTAAACGTAGCCGTCCAAAGCAAAATCCCTAACTCCTTCCATCCTCATAGCCTTTGGGAAGTAGGGAGTTGGAGGAGATGGGTATCCGCCTTCTCCGGGCATATACCTCCAAATTTGGCCTTGGCCGCGGTCCAAAATGTAAAGCCTTTTGTCCAAAGTCTTCATTCGGTCGGGGTAGGAAAAGTTGGCGGCAAGGCTCCAGTGGCGGGGGGCTCCCCAGGGGAGAGAAAGGCGATAAAGGTTAGCGGAGGAGTCCAGGATTAGGATGCCCTTTTCGGGTTCAGGCTGGGTTGTGGAGTAAAAAGCCATTTCCACGAGCTCTTTGACCACTACATCCTCTACAACTTGCCCCTTCTGGAGTATAACCGCTGGCTTATCGGGGTCAACGAGGGCATCTCCCACTTCGTTGAGCTTGTAGAGGTAAAGCCTGTCGGTCCCTGAATCCAGCACGTAGATATCCCGCCCATCCACTACCAGACGGCGTGGTTCTGCTCCGGGCTCTCGGAAGCGAGTCAGGGTAGCGATTGGGTAGTTGCGGAGAACTTTGTAGGTTTTATCGTATTGTTCCTGGAAGCTTTTTTCCACTTCTTTGAGCTGGGGAGACAGAGGGCGGAGCAAGCGGGCCTCGTCTATAGCTTGGGCTGCCCTTTTCAGCGCTTCCCGTTGGGTCGGTTCATCGGGGACGGAACTGGCTATGGATATGGCAGCTTTTGCCTCCCGGAGCAGTTGGTTCATTCGGCTATCCAGAACCCTTGCCCTCTGGAAGTAGGCCAAGAGGATTAGGAAAAGGACTAAGAGTGGGATCGCCAAAGCTGCAACTTTAGCCCAATGGTTGGGGGATGGGGTGGGCTTTTCCTCAGGTTTTTCTGCTGGGGTCAAAAGTTTTTTAATCAGTTCCCCCAACGCTCTCAGCCTTTTGCTTGGCGGTTCGGATGTGGGGAGAGGTGTGGGCTCTAAAGTTACCCCCCAGCTCTTTGGGCCAAGCGTTTCCTGCAAAGTGGCGAGAACGTCCTCCCCTTTCCCAGATTTGATGGTTTTTTCCAGCTGTTGGAGGGTTAATTCATCTCCAGCGGGCGTGATGAGGAGGATGTTCCCGCTTTCCAAAGGCAAAGAGGAGAAACGGGGCTTTGGTTCTGGGCTTTCCCCCAGGGCTGGAGAGCCACCTGCGAGGCTTTTAACCTGCCCTCGCTGTTTCCATATGGCGGTTATCGGCCCAGCTATGGCTAAATAGGCTTCATTTTTGCCTTCGGCAAGGCAGAAGATAGCCCCCTGAACCTGGCGGGAATGGAGAAGGTAGCCTGTGGAGGCAATGGCTTTTTTGAGCGCTCCTATGACTCCCCCTCGGTAGGCGTAGAAGCTATCTCGTAGGTTTTCTTCGGCCCTGGCAAAGAATGTTTCGGGGATTGTGCTTGGGTAGGATGTGGGGATGAAGAGGATGTATAGTTTTTCTTTCCTCTTGGCGAAAAGGGGCGGAGCAAATTGCCTGAGGTTAACCCCGAACGAGTTTATCTTCATTTTCGCTTTCCTCTCCTGCTATTGCGGGCAATCGGCACTTTGCGCTACTTCAGGATGTAGTAAGTGCCGCGTTTGTCCCCAATTTTGATGAGTATCCCTTTCTCTACCAAGTCCGCTAAATCAAGGCGCAGGGTTTCAGCGGAGACGTGCGGGCATAGGCGCCTGTATTCACGGTTAGTAATGCGGCCATGCTGGCGGATGTAGTTTATAGCTGCCAGTTGCCTTTCGTTCATCTCCATTTCCCAGCGGGGGATGGGGGGCCGTTCTTGAATGTTGTGAAGGATTACGGTGAAGGAGTAAGGGGTGGCCCTGAATTCTGGGGGGGGATGGCCAGCATTCACCATCTCTTCAATCATCATGTCAATTCCAAGCCCAAGCTCTTCTATGAAGCCCCAGTAGTAGAGGCCGGAGACTATTCTGGGGTTGCGGGAGAAGTGTTCTTCCACGATATTATCCAAGGTTATGTAGCCGGGAAGGCCGCCAGGGCTTGTGACCTCCAGACGGTCGTCGTACATTTTTACCTCTATTTTACG
>CAZPWR010000394.1:0-7104 GCA_964590555.1 uncultured Anaerolineae bacterium
CCCGTCCGCAAGAGGCCGGTAATGAAGTGTGCCGCGGACCTCCTACCTGAGCTCGTGAGCTTTGTAGGGGGCAACCCAATCATAAGCTCCCAGGGGGAGGCCGCCGGAGTAAAGGCAGCATCGGCGGAGGTGCTAAAGGGGGCAACCTATTGCCTCACCCCTTCCCCTCACGCAAGCGGCGAAGCCGTGGAGCTTACGGTAGCCTTAGTTAAGGCTATGGGGGCTAACCCCTACTTCATGGACCCAGCGGAGCACGATGGCCTTATGGCTGGGATTGAGCAACTGCCTATCATAGCTGCGGCCGCCCTCATGGGAACTCTATCCCAATCCCCTCCGTGGAAGGACATGAGGAGGCTCGGAGGTTCCGCCTTCAGCCAAGGGACTGCTTCCCTTTGGGAAAGCCACTCTTTCTGGACCAAGGCCTTCCTGGAAAACGCCGATAACTTAATCCGCTGGGTTGACCAATTAATCTACCAATTGGAGGCGCTTAAGCAAGGGCTAAAGGAGCGGGATGAGGAAGCCCTCAATTCCTACTTTGACCAAGCCGCAGCCGAAAGGGCGCGCTGGCTCAAGGACAAAACCTTCGGCCAGTGGGAGGAGGCCCCGGAACCACCGAGGCCTCCGGGCATGCTGGAAACTTTCCTTGGCATTCGCCTCAAAAAACCCTAATAGGAGGTAAACATGAGCACGGCGAACGATAAACTGGCCTGGATTGATGAAGAGATAAAGGCCTTGAAAGAGCAAGGCCTATACATAAACATACGCACAATCCAGTCCCCCCAGGGGGCTTGGATAACCGTAGACGGCAAGAGGGTGCTGAACTTCTGCTCCAACAACTACCTTGGGCTGGCCAATCACCCCAAACTGCGGGAAGCAGCTAAAAAAGCTATTGAGGAATGGGGGGTCGGCCCAGCGGCCGTCCGCACCATCGCCGGGACAATGTCCCTGCACTTGGAATTGGAAAGAAAGCTTGCCCAGTTCAAAGGCTGCGAAGACGCCATCTCCTTCCAATCGGGCTTCAAAGCCAACCTGGCCACAATCCCAGCCCTTGTGGGGGAAGGAGACGTAATCTTCTCCGACGAGCTCAACCACGCCTCAATCATAGACGGATGTCGCCTGTCGCGAGCCAAGATAGTCCGCTACAACCATTGCGATCCGGCCGACCTTGAGGCTAAAATCCGCCAAGAGCAAGGGAATTACCGCCGCGGCATAATCATCACCGATGGCGTTTTCTCCATGGATGGCGATATCGCCCCGCTGCCAGAAATCGTGGAAATTGCCGAAAAATACAACCTCATGACCATGGTTGACGACGCCCACGGCGAGGGGGTGCTGGGCCGCGGAGGTAGAGGGATTGTGGACCACTTCGGCCTGCACGGACGGGTGGATGTGGAGATAGGGACACTTTCCAAGGCCTTTGGCGTAGTGGGAGGATACGTGGCTGGGAAGAAGAAGGTTGTGGAGTGGCTACGCCAGAGAGGGAGGCCTTTCCTCTTCTCAAGCGCCATGACCCCGGCCGATGTTGCGGCCTGCATCGCCGCTGTTGATATTCTGGAAGAATCAACCGAGCTTGTGGACAAGCTCTGGGAAAACACCCGCTACTTCAAATCCGAAATGCGCAACCTCGGCTTTGATATAGGCCAAAGCGTGACCCCAATAACCCCAGTCATGCTTGGGGAAGCCCCATTGGCCCAGGAATTCTCCCGCCGCCTGTTTGAGAACGGCGTTTTCGCCATGGCCATAGGCTACCCGACTGTACCCAGAGGCAAAGCCAGAATAAGGGTCATGATTTCCGCCATCCACTCCAGGGAGGACTTGGACCGGGGCTTGGAAGCCTTCGCCAAAGTAGGCAAAGAGTTAGGCGTAATTTGAAAGTAGCCATAGTGCACGATTGGCTCAACCAATACGGCGGGGCTGAGCTGGTCCTGGAGGCCCTCAAAGAGCTCTTCCCTACAGCCCCAATTTACACTTCTATCTACGACCCCAGGGCCATGCCCTCATTCTACCGCCAGTGGGAAATCCGCACCTCTTTCTTGGCCAAATTCCCGTTCATAAAGGCGCACCACCAGCCTTTCCTCCCCCTTTACCCGCTGGCCTTTGAGAGCTTCAACCTCTCAGAGTATGACCTCGTAATCTCCAACAAAAGCGGCTTCTGCCACGGGGTGATAACTGGCCCCGAAACTGTCCACATCTGCTATTGCCTAACCCCCACCCGCTTCGTCTGGGACTTCCACAACTACATCCGAGGGGAAGGATTGGGCCTGCTGCCCAGGAAAATCCTTCCCATTTTCATCTTCTTCCTCAGGCAATGGGACAGGCTCGCTGCCGACCGGGTGGACTTCTTCGTCGCCATATCCCGCGAGGTGAAGGAGAGGATACGCAAGTTCTACCGCCGGACAAGCGAAGTAATCCACCCGCCCGTTTACACCTCCCGCTTCTCCCTCTCCCCGGAGCAGGACGATTACTACCTTGTGGTCTCAAGGCTTGTCCCCTACAAGCGCATAGACGTAGCCATAGAAGCATTCAACCTCCTCAAGCGCCCTCTCCTCATCGTTGGGGAAGGGAGGGCAAGGGCCTCCCTGGAGAAGAAGGCTGGGCCTAACGTGCGCTTCCTGGGGAAAGTTTCGGGCGAGGAGCTGGCAAGGCTTTATGCCCGCTGCCGAGCCCTCATCTTCCCCGGCCGGGAGGACTTCGGGATAGCTCCATTGGAGGCTCAGGCCTCCGGAAGGCCGGTAATCGCTTACGCTGCCGGCGGGGCTTTGGAAACAATCGTGGAAGGAAAGACCGGCCTCTTCTTCAAGCCCCAAACCCCAGAAGCACTGGCCGAAGCAGTCCTGCAATTTGAAAAGATAGCCGCCGATTTTGACCCCGCCGCCATAAGGGAAAACGCCATGCGGTTTGACGTCCAAAATTTCCGCGAAAAAATGCACCTTTTCATCCAATTTGCCCTTGATTCGGCGAAAGGAGGCGTATATGTCCACTGAAAAGTTCGTGCGCTTCCCCGAAGGTTTCATCTGGGGGGCGGCTACTTCTGCCTACCAGATTGAAGGGGCGTGGAACGAAGACGGCAAAGGGCCCTCAATCTGGGACACCTTCTGCCGCATCCCCGGAAAAATCAAGGACGGAGACACAGGCGATGTAGCTGCTGACCACTACCACCGTTGGGAAGAAGATGTAGGCATAATGGCCGAGCTTGGCCTGAAAGCCTACCGCTTCTCCGTCGCCTGGACCCGCATCTTCCCCGAAGGGGTGGGTGAAGTCAACCAAAAGGGGCTTGATTTTTACAGCCGCCTGGTGGATAAACTCCTGGCCCATGGGATTCAGCCTTTTGTCAACCTCTACCACTGGGACCTACCCCAGGCCCTTCAGGATAAGGGGGGATGGCCGAACCGCGATACCGCCTACGCTTTCGCCAGTTACGCTGAAACGGTAGCTAAGGAGCTTGGGGACAGGGTTTCCTCCTGGATTACGCACAACGAACCGTTTGTGGCTGCCATCTTAGGGCACTTCACTGGCGAGCATGCCCCCGGAATACAGGACCCATCCGCAGCCTTTGCCGCTGCCCACCACTTACTCCTCTCCCACGGCCTCGCTGCTCAAGCCATAAGGGCCTCCGCTTCCCTAAAACCTGAGGTTGGGATTGTCCTCAACCTGCACCCCGTCCACCCAGCTTCCGATTCAGAAGAGGACAAGCTTGCCGCCAAGCGCTTTGATGGGGTAATAAACCGAATGTTCCTGGACCCCATCTTCTTCGGCAAATACCCTGAGGACATGCTTGAGCTATTTGGCTTCTTCCTCCCCGAAATCCGCCCCGGAGACATGGAAACCATCTCCGTCCCCATAGACTTCATCGGGATAAACTACTACACCCGCATAGTTGCCCGCTTTGACCCCGAATTCCCCCTCCTCCAGGCCTCCCAAGTTCACCCCGAAGGTAACGAATACTCCCAGATGTGGGAAATCTACCCGCCAGGGATTTACGAAACGGTCATGAGGGTCTGGAAGGACTATAATCCCGCCTCCATCATTGTGACCGAGAACGGCGTCCCCGTCCCCGATGGTGTGGATTTTGACGGCCGGGTCAGGGATGAGAGGAGAATCCGCTACCTCCGAAACCACCTCCTCTACCTCCACAAGACCATAAGCGAAGGTGCACCGGTCAAGGGTTACTTTGTCTGGTCCCTCCTGGACAATTTTGAGTGGGCCCACGGCTACAGCATGAGGTTTGGCCTTGTGTATGTGGATTACAAGACCCAGAAGCGCATCGTCAAGGACAGCGGACGCTGGTATGCCAAAGTGATAAGGGAGAATGGCTTTGCGCTGGAATAGACTGAGCCTGATTTTAGCCCTGGCCCTGCTCTTATCCTTTGCCCTTCCGGCCCAGGCCCAGGAGCCAATCCCCATTTACTACGCTGGGCCAGAAGGCAAAGTGCGCACCGCTTTAGAGCTGGCCGGGGTTTTCACCTTCGTCGCTGACCCCTCCCAAGCCGATGTTATCTTCCTCAACGGCATCATACCCGACCCGGCAGCCATATCCGGAAGGGTTAAAGAGTGGGCAGGCCTTGTCCTCTTCCTTGGGCCGAACATTGCTCCAGAGGAGCTGGAAGCCCTTTTGGGGTCAAGGCCTGCCCTCTCCCGCCGCGATAACCCCTTAAGCCTTTACACCCCTCCCGAACTCGGTGACCCTGTAGCCAAGGAGATAATCTGGACAAGTTCCCCTCAGGTGAGGGAGCGCTTCGTAATTGAAGGCTTGCCCCTTGAGCCCTTGGTCGTGGGTTTTGAGGATAAGAGCCTCGTCTTGGGCAGGACGAGCTTAGGAAGAGGTCAGGTTTATGTCTTCTGCGTATTTCTTGATGGCTTCAACCCCCAGTTTCAGGACTGGGCCTATTTCAACTACTTCGTCTACCACCTGGCCGTAAGGGCTGCCCATCAGGAGCCTTCCTCCTTTGCCGATTATCCTGCTTCTCCCGTCCCTCACGCTCGTGAGAGAGCGATAATCTTGGCTCTAATGGCTGCTATCCTCGTAACTGCCGGGGTTGCTTTTTGGCTGGTCAGGCGCTACAGCCTTTCCCACCCCGAGCTTTTGGACGAACTCTTGGCCAACCCTGAGGCATTCAAGGCCAGAGAAGCAGAAACCCCGTGGGAGGAGATAGGGTTCCACAGGCCTCTCGGCGGCTTCCTGGTAGCGCTCATGATGGGCCTACTTCTCTTCATTCCCTTCATCCTCTACCAGAACTTTGTCCTGCCAGTTTTCATCCTGCCTTCGGCTCAGGCCCTGGGCATATGGGGCAGGGTTGTTCAGTTCTTCAACCTTATCTGGCTCCTCTTTGATTTGGGCACCAGCACTGCCTTCATAAAGTTCTTCTCCCAGTATCGGGTCCGCAATCCGCAGCTTGCCGTCCAATACGGGCAAGTTTTCGTCTGGTGGCAAGCCCTTTCGGGGGCTTTTCAGGTGGCCTTGGTTACGCTTATAGCCAGCATAATCGTTCCTCGCTCCGCCTATGCCCTCTACTCCTGGAGCATAATCATCCACACTCTCATCCAAATCCCCGGCTTCTACCAGGTCATCCGCCATGCTTTCATGGGATGGCAGCGCTTTGATTACGCCCAATACCTTGACATAGCCTTGAGCCTAATCTTCCCCATGGTAACCCAGCCGATACTGGTGAGCGCAATGGTGGCTTGGGGCCGAGCTAACCCTGTTTTTGGCGGGGCTATGGGAGGAGTCCTTGGCTTAGGGATAGCCGGCTACGCTTCTGAGCTTTTGACCTTCCTTGTGGGCCTGTGGCTCTATAGTAGACTTGGCTACAATGCACGCTTACTTTTCCTGGCCCACTTTGACCTATCCGTGGTTAAGGAGGCCTTTCGCTTCGGGGTATTTGAGATGCTTGGCTCAATAGCCTGGGCTGTAGGCCAGGCGATGGAAATCCTCATAACGCAGGCTCGCCTGGTAAACTATGCCGAAGTTTGGGGGAACTGGGTAATAGCGCAGAACTTCATCTTTGCCTATCAAGTCCTGCACACCCTTTACGGCAACCTCATGTCCTCAATCTCCGAAGCTATATCCCATGGCCGCCGCATCCTCAGCCAATACTATTCGGTTATGGCCTACAAATGGGGAGGGTTCATAAGCGCCTTTGTGGGGGCAGTCCTCTTAGCCGTAGCTGACCGCTTCATCTTAGGAGCTACCGGCCCTGAATTCACCAGGGCTGCCGCTTACGTTGTGCCTTTGATATTCTGGGGTGCAATCCAATACCCATCCTGGGTTGGCGATTACGTTCAGCTGGCCTCAAATCGCCCCTACCTCAAGTTTGCCCTGGTGGGAGGGGAGCAAGCCCTCCGCATCCTTCTGGCCTTCATCCTGTTACAACGTTTCCAGATTTATGCCCTCATCATAGCCTACTTCATAGCCCTATTTAGCAAGGACGTAGCCACCTATTTTGTCAGCCATCGCCTCTGTTTCCCCCAGCGCTTCTACTTCTGGCAATCGCTTTGGGCTCCTGTTCTGGCTGGTGCAGCCCACTATTTCCTCCTCCGCTGGGTTACGGGGCTGATATGGCGGGGGGGCCCCATCACGAGCGGAGGGCATTTCCTTTTGGGGATCCTCTTTTTCCTTTGGGTATTCCTCTTTTCCTATCCGGTTTTCGCCTTCTTCTACGGCCTTTTTGGGGGATGGGACCAGAGGACCTTAGAAGAGCTTAGGCTTGGTGCGGAGATAGCGGGTATGATGAAGCCTTTTGCCAAGCTTTTCTGGGCCTCTTCGGCTTTTGGAGCGAGGGTAAGCCCGCTCCACAACCTCTTCCCCATAACCATTTACGATGAAGCCGTAGCCGAGGCCCGTGGCCTAAGTTTGGAGAGAGTGAAGCTTACTGGCAACTTGTAGCCATTCTTCCGATACTTTGCGGAGCAAAATACCCCGCAAGCTGCTCAACCTGAGCGGTTAGCTTTTTATTTCCCTCTAAAAAATTAACCCGAGGCAGCCAAAGCCACCCCGGGCCCACCAAGAGTAGAGCCACGAACGCCCACAAACTTCTTCAATCCCACTATGGTGCGATTGCGACCATCCCGCCCACGCCAGTAACCCCCCCTCCCAGCTCCGAGATC
>CAZPWR010000395.1:0-2865 GCA_964590555.1 uncultured Anaerolineae bacterium
AGCACGCCACTCACCCGCCCGATCCCTACCCCCCGCCGCCCCGCGCCGGCTTCTCTCTGTCGGCTCGCCCCATCCTGGGGCTGGAGCAGGTCCCAAGGGTTGGGCTGTTCGCCCATTAAAGGGGCACGTGAGCTGGGTTCAGACCGTCTGGGAAGGCGGCCCCGAGCGGGTAACCGGCGGGGAAAAACCGGCTCATAACGGGGAAGCCCTCCAGGTCTACCGACCGGATGCTGAGGGTAACCCCGTGGGAAGGCGGAGGCTATGGAGGACACCACACGCGCTTACATCGCAGGATTTCTGGACGGGGATGGGAGCATCATTCTCCAGCTTAAGCCTCGACGGGATTATCGTTACGGCTTTCAAATCCGTGCAACAATTAGCTTCTATCAAAAACGTCGAGGACGCTGGGTTCTAGAATGGCTTCATGCGCACATCGGTCGGGGTAGGATCCGGGAGCGGCCGGACGGAATCGCTCAATACGACGTTGAAGGCATAGAATCTGTAAAGTGGCTGTTAGAGCAAGTTCAGCCTTACATCGTGGCAAAGCGGGAGCAGGTGCAACAAGCTCTCAGCCTACTCCAAGAAATGTGCGCGAAAGAGTCTCCCACCCCTGAAGAATTCCTGGAGTGGGCGCGGCGGGTGGAATCCTATCAAGCCCTAAACTACTCAAAGAGGTGCCGCTACAAAGCAGAAGATGTGTGGCGCTTCTTGAGTAGCAAGGGCTGGCTTCTGCCCCCGTAACGACTGAGGCCTGCGGGCCGAGGCTCGGGTTTCGGATCCTAATCTATAACCCGGGCAACACGCCGGCATCCCCGAAAGGGGATGGTGGTATAGTCTACCCTCCGAGGAAACTCGGAGAAAATGGTGCGTGAGACAGGTCGGTCTCTATCCGCTGCGGGCGCAGGGGGCTTGAGGGGAGCTGCCCCTAGTACGAGAGGACCGGGGTGGACGGACCTCTGGTGTACCAGTTGTTCCGCCAGGAGCACCGCTGGGTAGCCATGTCCGGCAGGGATAACCGCTGAAAGCATCTAAGCGGGAAGCCCGCCCCAAGATGAGGCCCCCCACCGGCTTAGCCGGGTAAGGCCCCTGGGAGACTACCAGGTTGATAGGCCGCAGGTGGAAGCCCGGCAACGGGTGAAGCCGAGCGGTACTAATGGCCGAGGGCTTGTCCCTCCTTAACCCTGCTCCGAAATCCCATCCTATTCAGCTTTTAGGGTGCGAAAAAAAGTTCCCCTGGTGACCATAGCGGCGGGGAAACACCCGGTCCCATTCCGAACCCGGAAGTTAAGCCCGCCAGCGCCGATGATACTGGGGGCGCGAGCCCCTGGGAAAGTAGGTCGTTGCCAGGGGAACTTTATTTTTACCAACTTATCCGCTTGAAATCCTCCCTTTTAGCCCCCCACGGAATAGTAGCATCAATCCCCATCTTTGCCGTAAGAGTTTTACGCCCAGGAAAATGCTTAGCCGAAGGGTCTAAGGAGCTCCCAGGCTGATCCCGTAGAACAACAAGCCCTCTATCCGCTTGAAAGCGCGTAGCTATAGCCCACTCCACCTCTTCAAGCTTATCAATGTCCACATCCTCATCCACTACTACCACATGCTTGAGGGATGGATGCCCTCTAAAAGCGGCCTCTATCGCTCTTAACCCATCCTCAGGACCCCTCTTGCGAATTTTCACCACCGCATGAAGCCAGCACATCCCACCAGGAGTGACCCTCACATCAAGGCACTCCGTTACTTCATTTACCGCTGAGAAAATAGTAGGTTCTCTGGGGATGCCCATGAGCAACCGGTGCTCGGCTCCACCCGGAAGCAGGGCATGGTATATCGGTCTCCTCCTATGGGTCACAAGGTCCACTTCTAAAATCGGCTGCTCCCGCACATAATCCCAAGTCTGGGTAAGGTCTATGAACGGCCCTTCAGGGGCAAGCTTCTTGGTTAAACGCCCTTCTAAAACTATCTCAGCATAGGCTGGAATTTCCAAGTCCTTGGTCAAACAGCGAGCCAACGGTGTAGGAGCAAGGGCATTAGCTATGGAAAGCTCATCCACGCCCTTCGGCGGGGACATAGAGGCGGCTATTAGGACGTGCACGGGAAGTCCTATGACTATAGCTATCTCTAAATCCCCGGGGACCTTGCTCCAAGCGGTGTGTGTCCCTCGCCCCTCCACGACCCTGGCCACAAAGCGCCTTTCATCCAGAAGCATCAGGCGGTGGAAACAGGCATTGCGACCGTAATCCGGGTCCTTGATTATCGCCACCCCAGCTGTCACGTAAGGGCCGCCATCCTCCGGTAAATGCTTGAGGATTGGAAGCTTGGTGAGGTCTACCTTTTCCTCCACTACTTCTTGGCAAGGTGGATTTTCCACTATCGGGGGGTTTACAGGGTTCTGCATGGCTTTAACTAAGGTGGGGATTAAAGCCTGTGGCTGGACCCCAAGAGCCATCGCCATAAGCTCCCTTTTAGCGCATAAACCTGAGACCACTTCGCCTTCGTAGCCGGGGATGTTCTTAAATAGGAGAACTTCTTCCTGATGGGCCGCTATAAAGCGAGCTATTTCCAAGCGAGGCGAGAGGGGCTCTTCTATCTCCCTCAATAAGCCGCGGTTTCGGAGGGAGGAAAGAAATTCTCTCAGCTCCATGGTTCTTTCTCCTGGCCGTTTTGGTTTATTATACCATTTAATTCGGAGTTAGGGACTTTGCCCCTGCCTATTTCAGCATGAAGGGCCAAGGGAAGACACACCCCCAAGCTGGATATGTCCCAATTTCGTCGGGCTGAGCTATCGCCTTTTACCCCCCTCTCAGGAGGGTAAGGGGGTGGCGCAGGCCGACTCCCAACCGAAGGCGTGAGCTGCCTAACTTCTCC
>CAZPWR010000396.1:0-4917 GCA_964590555.1 uncultured Anaerolineae bacterium
TCCAGACTTAGCTATAGCTATAGACGTTGGCTTCGGCGATAGCCCAGGCATTCCCGATGCCGAAACTGTTAAAGTGGGAAAAGGCCCAGCTATAGCCATAGGCCCCAATTTCCACCCAATCTTAAGGGAAGCTTTGGTTAAAACCGCCCAAGAGCTGGAAATCCCCTACCAGATTGAAGCCATCCCAGGCCCCAGCGGCACCGACGCTTGGGCCATCCAAGTCTCAAGGGAAGGGGTTCCAACTGCACTCCTCTCCATACCCTTGCGCTACATGCATACCCCAGTGGAAACTTTATCCCTCAAAGACATTGAGCGCACCGGCTTGCTCTTGGCTCACTTCATCTCCAGGCTGGAAAAATTCCCTCCGGAGTAAAAGGCCATGCTCCTTAAAGAGCTATCCGAAGCCATTGGCGTCTCTGGGAACGAGGAAAAAGTCCGCAAAATCATAGAGGAATACATAAAGCCCCACGTGGACAAAGTTTCAGTGGACAACATCGGCAACTTAATCGCCTTCAAGCAGGGCGATGGCTCCTATTCCCTCAAGGTAATGCTTGCCGCCCACATGGACGAAATCGGACTCATGGTCACTTACATAAACGAAAAGGGCTACCTCCACTTCCGCCCAGTAGGAGGGGTGGACGAAAGAATCCTCCCAGGCAAGAGGGTCCTTGTGGGGGATAAAGCCATACCAGGGGTAATCGGCTTAAAGCCAATCCACCTCCTGAAGGAAGAGGAGCGCTCCCAAGTGGCCCCGTTGGAGAGCCTCGTAATAGACATAGGGGCTTCGGATAAAAGCTCGGCGGAGAAGATGGTGAAAGTTGGGGATTATGCCGCTTTTGACGTAGCCTTCCAGGAGCTGGGGGCCCGAAGGGTCAAGGGGAAAGCGTTTGATGACCGGGCAGGGTGCACCGTGCTGGCGGAGTTGGTGAAGGAGCGGTATCCGTTTGACCTATACGCTGTGTTTACTGTCCAGGAAGAGGTGGGGCTGCGAGGGGCAAAAGTGGCAGCCTATGCCATTGAGCCCGACGCCGCCTTCTCCATAGAAGGCACCGTGGCCGATGACTTACCGAAGGAGAAGGATGTAAGCCCCACTACAAGGCTTGGCCACGGCCCCGCTATAACCATCATGGACCGAACATTCGTCGCTTTCCACCCGCTCGTCCGCCTCTTAGTGGAAACTGCCGAGGTCGAAGGAATACCATACCAGTTCAAACAGCCGTTGGTCGGAGGGACCGATTCCGGCGCAATTCATTTGACCAAGAAAGGGGTGCCCTCCGCTACAGTGGCCGTCCCATGCCGATACATCCATTCCCCCGCTTCAATCCTCAGCCTGGATGACCTTGAAAATACAATCCGCTTGATGGAAGCAGCGCTTAAGAGGCTGAAGCCTGAACACCTGAGAGTGGAATAAGGAGGGGAAATGATAGAGCTCATAAAGACCTTAACCGAAACATACGGGCCAGCAGGGAATGAAAGCCGCATCCGGCAGGTCCTGCGAGATATGGTGAAGGACAAAGTTGATGAGCTGAAAGTGGACGCTCTGGGCAACTTGATAGCCTTGAGGAAAGGGAAGGGCGGCAAGAAAGTGATGCTCGCCGCCCACATGGATGAGATAGGCATCGTGGTCAATTACGTGGATGAGAAAGGTTTCCTGCGCTTCTCGGCCTTGGGAGGCGTCTGGCCCCATACTTTGTTGGGGAACAGGGTGGAGTTTGAGAACGGAGTGGTAGGAGTCATTGGCGTGGAGAAACTGGAAAGCCCTGATAAGGTCCCAACGTTTGACAAGCTCTACATAGACGTGGGCGCCGAAAGCCGGGAAAATTGCCCGGTGAAAGTGGGGGATATCGGAGTCTTCTCCCGCCCCTTGATAGCCCAAGGGCAAAGGCTCATCGCTAAGGCCTTTGATGACCGCATAGGATGCGCTGTCCTGGTGAAGCTTCTGGAAGAAATCAAGGATTGCAAGCACGACCTTTACGTAGTCTTCACTGTCCAGGAAGAGCTTGGGCTCAGGGGTGCGGTCACTTCAGCCTATGGCATCGCCCCCGATGTGGGGATAGCGGTGGATGTAACCCGAACTGGTGATACCCCAGAGGCTCCCAAGATGGCAGTAGCTTTGGGCAAGGGCCCAGCGGTGAAGGTTAAAGATGCCCGTATGATTTCCCATCCTGGGGTGAGGCAAGCCCTCATCCGTGCCGCCGAGCAAAACGGAATCCCCTACCAGCTTGAAGTCCTGGAAGGCGGCACTACCGATGCCGCTGCCATACAACTCACAAGGGAAGGCATCCCTACTGGCGTTATCTCAATCCCTTGCCGCTACATTCACACTCCTTCGGAGATGGTGGACATTAGGGATGTAGAGAACGCTGTGAAGCTACTCTTGGCTTATTTGTCATCCGAGGAGCTTGCGGAGTAAGGGATGGGCGGAGCGAAACCATTGAGAGGTGTCGGATAAGATGCAGGAAAGAACTAAGTTTTTGCTCATCGTTTTAGTGGTCCTGGTTTTCCTCTGCTGTGCCGTCATCTTTTATGCCGGAGGTCTATGGGCTGTTTACCGCTACCTGGGCGCAAGGGAGAAGCTGACCCCAATCCCTGTAGCCGTAACCCCGAAACCGGGTGGGGTATTGAGGTTGGCGGGCTCGGAGCCCGTAACCCTTGACCCAGCCCTGGTAGAAGACGTTTACTCTGCCGAATACATAACCAAAATTTTCTCCGGCCTCGTAACTCTGAACGAATCCTTGGAAGTTGTGCCCGATCTGGCCGAGCGGTGGGAAGTAAGCAAGGATGGTACCGTCTATACCTTCTACCTTCGGGAAAATGCACGCTTCCACAACGGCAAACCTGTAACCGCTGAAGATGTTAAATACTCCCTGGAAAGGGCATGCGACCCAGCTACTGGCTCCCACACTGCCGGAATGTACCTTGATGACATAAAGGGGGTAAAGGAGAAGCTGGCAGGGGAAAAACCGGAGATAGAAGGAGTTGAAGTCCTGGACAAATACACAATCCGCATTACAATTGATGCCCCCAAGGCCTACTTCCTGGCCAAGCTAACTTACCCTGTGGCTTTTGTGGTGGACAAAGAGAACGTAGAAAGTGGGCCGGATTGGACCTCCCAGCCAAATGGGACTGGCCCATTTATCCTGGAAAGCTACGACACCAAAAAAGGCATAACCCTTAAAGCCTTTGACAATTTCTACGCTGGCAGACCCCTCATTGACCGAATTGAATTCATCTTCCCTGAAGGCTCGCCTTTCGTCATGTATCAGACAGGAGAACTTGATGTGGTCTCGGTGGGGGTGGCGAACATAGAGCAGGTCCTTGACCCCAAGAATCCTTTGAACAAGGAACTGCTTAAAGTCCCCTCGCTGGATTTAATGTATGTGGCTTTCAACGTGGAGAAAGAGCCATTCAACGACCCCGATGTGCGCCGGGCGTTTGCTTGTGCCACCGACCGCAAAGCTATAGTCAAGGCCTTGCTTAAAGGCATGGTTAATGAGGCCAAAGGAATCCTTCCCCCAGGGATGCCCGGCTACAACGAGAAAGTAGAAGGCTTAGTTTGCAAGCCCTCACAAGCGGTAGAATTCCTTGAGAAATCCTCCTACGGTGGGGCAGAGGGACTTCCCCCTATAACCCTAAGCGTGAGCGGAAGCTCAGAGCTTGCGGAAGCTTTGGTCAGGATGTATAAAGATAGATTGGGCGTGGAAGTAGAGATTGAGCAAATGCCTTGGGACCTTTTCTTACAGGAAGTGAACAGGCACAACCTGCAGATGTTCATCCTGGGCTGGAGCGCCGATTACCCAGACCCCCATAACTTCTTGGACATTCACTTCCACAGCCAAAGCGTGGGCAATAACACCGGTTACTCCAATCCGGAAGTGGATAAGCTCTTGGAAGAAGCGAGGGTGGAAAAGGACCACGATAAGAGGATGGAGCTTTACCAGAAGGCTGAAGAGCTAATCCTTAAGGATGCACCGTGGGTGCCTCTCTTCCACGGGATTGATTACATCCTGGTAAAGCCTTACGTCCGAGGGCTGGTCCTGTTGCCAACCGGGACCTATTATTTCAACAAAACCTATATTGCCAAATGATTGGGAGGGGATATGGGAGCGCTTCTGGAGATAAAGAACCTCAAAACCCGCTTCTTCACCCAGGACGGCGTTGTCCACGCCGTAAACGGTATTTCCCTCTACCTCAACGAGGGTGAAACCCTGGGACTCGTTGGGGAATCAGGTTGTGGCAAAAGCGTGAGCATGCTCTCAGTCCTGAGGCTCATCCCCCAGCCCCCAGGCAAAATCGTTGGTGGGGAAGTGTGGTTTGAAGGCAAAGACTTGCTCAAGATAAGCGAGGATGAGATTAGGAAAATCCGAGGTAACAAGATAGCTATGATTTTCCAGGATCCGATGACTTCCCTAAACCCCGTCCTTACCATAGGGCAACAGCTTGGCGAACCATTGATGCTTCACATGGGGATGAGCAAGAAAGAAGCAAGGGAAGAATCAATCCGCCTGCTCAAAATGGTTGGAATACCTGAGGCCGAAAAGCGCTTGGACGATTACCCCCACCAGTTCTCGGGAGGGATGCGCCAAAGAGTCATGATAGCCATGGCCTTGGCCTGCAATCCCAAAATCCTCATCGCCGATGAGCCCACCACTGCCTTGGATGTAACCATCCAAGCCCAGATAATTGACCTGGTGAAGAGGCTGAGGGACGAGATAGGGATGGCAATAATCTGGATAACCCACGATTTGGGGATAATAGCCGGGCTGGCTCAGAGAGTGAACGTGATGTATGCCGGCTTCATAATTGGAACTGCTCCGGTCAAGAAGCTTTATGGCGATCCCCGCCACCCTTACACTTTGGGGCTGCTCCGCTCAGTCCCAAGGCTTGATGCCCCGGTTAAGGAGAAACTGACACCAA
>CAZPWR010000397.1:0-4689 GCA_964590555.1 uncultured Anaerolineae bacterium
ACCCCGTTTGCTGAGGGTTCGCCAAGGTTTTGGGCCCCACTCGTGGCAAGAGAAGCTGAGATTGCAAAGGGCGCTGGAAGCGCCCTCTCCCCCGGTAGCCGTTCGGGAATGCGGGTTGCCTAAGCGGAAAGGCCGACGGCCCAGCCCGACAAAATTGGGACACACCCCGGGTAAAGGCCGAGTTTGCATTTTCCCTCTTCTTGAGTATAATTGTTGTAGTTTATTTCCTTCGGACGGAGCAGGGCGGGTGAAAAAATGGCAGGTTGTAGCTTTCATCACAGAGCTGGGTTTTACAGTTGGGTTTAGCATCCTTATAGGGATCGGCGCAGGATGGTGGCTGGATAGCAAATTTGGAACAAAGCCCATTTTCACCATCATTGGTCTTTTATTAGGATTGGCTTCGGCCGGATACAATCTTTATAGGCTTTCCTCTATGGTGAGGAAATGAGTGAACTAATTCCGTTTGCAGCGGGCTTTTTGGCTGGAGCAGGGGGTTCTTGGTTCAATAGTTTTCTTACGGAGTTCAGCTTAAGAAAACTGCTTTTTTCCCAAAAAGCTCCCAAGTGGCTCGGAGGCCTCTTTGGGCTTTTATTCGTCACCAAGCTTTTCCTTTTCTTCGCTTTTTGCTACGCCGTTATCCGTTTCCTCGGCTTTAGCCTTTGGGGTGTTATCGCTGGTATCCTGGCCCACCAGACCTTGCGGGTCATCTATAAAGCTTATATTTGGTATGCCCGGAGTAAATCTGTTCCCTGAGGCGAAGGATGTTGGGGAAATTTTTGGGGATAGAGTTCCACGAGATATCCATGGGGGCCGAAAAGCTCTTCCACCTCGGCCCTATACCCATAACTAACACCATCCTCACCACTTGGGTCGTGATGGTGCTCCTCATAACTCTGGCCTTAGTGGTGAGGAAACGAATTAGCATCATCCCTGGTGCTCTTCAGAGCATTGTGGAAATGGTGATTGAAACTGTTTACAATCTCGTCAAAAACATAGCTGGGGAAAGAGTGGGAAACGTCATCTTTCCCCTAATCATGACCCTTTTCCTCTTCATTCTTACTGCCAACTGGCTTGGCCTTCTTCCTGGTTTCGGCACAATAACTTACCACCATGTCCCGATTTTCCGCCCCCCTAACAGCGACCTCAACACTACTCTGGCCATGGCCCTCATTACAGTCTTTCTGGTTCAGGTGGCTGGGATTGCCTACAGGGGCCTGAAGGGTTACCTTAAGGAGTTCGTTACTCCTCCTATTCTGGCCCCTCTCATGGCCCCAATCCACGTCGTTAGTGAGCTTTCCCACATCCTTTCCCTCTCAGCACGACTTTTCGGGAACATCTTCGGGGGCGATGTGGTTTTAACCGTTATCTTTGTGATGCTTCCACCGTTAATCCCAGCTGTGTTTTTGCTACTTGAATCCCTTTTCGGCTTAATTCAAGCCATAATCTTTGCTGTTCTCAGCACGATTTACTTTTCCATGGCTACTGCTGCCCATGAGGCAGAACATTAATTCTAAGGAGGTGAAAAGATGGACCCTAAAGTTGCAGCCAACCTTGGAGCAGGCTTTGCTATGGGTATAGGTTCTATAGGCCCAGGCCTTGGTATAGGGATGGGGGTAAGAGCAGCGATGGAAGCAATAGGACGGAACCCGGAAGCCGCTGATAAGCTCTTTACCCCCATGATTGTAGGGCTTGGCCTTGCCGAAGCTGTTGCCATTTATTGCCTTGTTACCGCTCTGGCCCTTATCTTCGTGGGAGGTGGATAAAGGATGGAGGCGCTTGGAGTAAACCTTCCAGGCCTTCTCTTTCAGGCGATAAATTTCCTCTTGCTCCTTTTCATCCTGCAGAAATTCCTTTATAAGCCGATTTTAAACGCCATAAAGAGCCGACAAGAAAAAATCCAGAAGGGGCTTGAGGAGGCGGAGAGGGCCGCTAAACGCTTGGCCGAGGCCGAAGCCGAAGCTGAGCGAGTTTTGGCCGAGGCAAAGGCTAAAGCCCAAGAGATCGTTTCTCAAGCTGCCTTGGAAGGGAATAGGGTTAGAGAGGAGATAATCGCTCAAGCCAAAGCCGAAGCCGCTCGCATCCTGGAGAGGGCCAGGATGGAGGCGGAGAGGGAGAGGGAATTGGCTATGGTTGAGCTCCGCCGCCAAGCCATAGACCTGGCCGTCTTGACTGCTCGCAAGATTGTAGGGCAGGCTTTGGATGAAAGAGCGCAACACCGCATTATAAGCGATTTCCTCTCCTCTTTGGAGCAAGCTGATTAGTTCCGGAGGAGGCTAAGTTGGAAAAAATCTTCCAAAGAAAGGAAAAGGCTGACCTCTACGCCAAAGCCTTCTACGAAGCTGCTTTGGAAGGATGGATAAAGAGGCTAACTCAGATTTGGAGAGATATATCCCAAAACGGTCTCTTGGAAAAGCTGGACGCCCTTGAAGTGCCATTCCAAGAGAAGCAGAAGATAATAAACAGGGTGACCGGGGATGAGACCCCGGCGGAGATTCGTAATTTCATTTCTCTCCTTGCTTCCAAAGGGCACCTCCATTACCTTCCGGAAATACTGGATGAGCTTAATAGATTATCCAGAGGAGGTGCTGCTCGCCGCGTGGCCAACATCACTACCGCTGTTCCTCTAACCGAGGAGGAGAAGAGCGCTCTCCAGGCCCGCTTGATAGCTCGCTTCGGGCCGGACCTTGACTTCCGCTACAATGTTGACCCCGAAATTCTGGGAGGGGTCATAATAAGGATTGGGGATAAGGTCATAGATGGTAGCATAGCTGGAAGGCTTGAGAGCTTGAGGGAGAGGTTAAAGCGGGAAATTTAAGAGGGGGAGGGTCGTATGGCTTTAAGAGTTGCAGATATAACTCTGGAAATCAAGAAGCAGATAGAGGCTTTTGAAGCTCCTATAGAAGCCGTTGACGTCGGGACGGTGATTGAAGTTGGGGATGGAGTTGCGCGGGTTAGGGGGCTCAGCGGAGTTATGGCCTCAGAGTTGGTTGAGTTCCCCGGTGGGCTTTACGGGATGGCCCTTAACTTGGAGAAAGACAATGTGGGAGTCATCCTCTTGGGAGATTACAGCCACCTCCAGGAGGGGGATATAGCTCGCTCCACCGGTAGGATTATCTCTGTCCCGGTGGGAGAGGAGCTTTTAGGCAGGGTGGTGAATGCCCTCGGCCAACCCATTGACGGCAAAGGGCCGATAAGGGCTACCAAATACCGCCCCATAGAGCGCATAGCCCCGAACGTCGTGACTCGCTTGCCCGTCAATACCCCGGTTCAAACGGGGATAAAGGCCATTGACTCCATGATCCCGATAGGCAGAGGGCAGCGGGAATTGATTATAGGCGATAGGCAGACAGGCAAGACGGCCATCGCCATTGATACTATCATAAACCAGAAAGGGAAAGACCTTTACTGCATCTACGTTGCCATCGGGCAGAAGATGTCGCAAGTGGCGAGAGTTGTGGCCACATTGGAAAAATATGGGGCAATGGAGCACACTATCGTAGTAGTAGCCTCGGCTGCAGAGCCGGCAGCTATGCAGTACATTGCTCCCTATGCCGGCTGCGCCATGGGCGAGGAGTTCATGGAATCGGGTAAGGACGCTTTAATCGTTTACGATGACCTTACTAAGCATGCCTGGGCTTACCGACAGATTTCCTTGGTCCTCAGGCGGCCACCAGGGCGAGAGGCTTACCCCGGTGATATCTTCTACCTCCACTCCCGCCTTTTGGAGAGGGCTGCACGCCTCGCCCCCGAATACGGAGGTGGCTCCCTCACTGCTCTGCCCATCATTGAAACCCAGCTTGGCGATATCACCACTTACATCCCGACCAACGTCATATCCATAACCGATGGCCAGATATATCTGGAGCCAGAGCTTTTCAATGCTGGAATTCGCCCAGCCATAAACGTCGGCCTTTCGGTGTCCAGGGTTGGAGGGAATGCTCAGATAAAGGCCATGCGCAAAGTGGCCGGCAAGCTTCGCCTGGAGCTGGCTCAGTTCCGAGAGCTGGCAGCTTTCGTCCAGTTTGCCTCAGAACTTGACCCCGCTACTCGCAAGGTCATAGAGAGAGGACAGAGGCTGCAGGAAATTCTGAAGCAACCCCAGTATGAGCCCATGCCTGTGGAACACCAGGTGATGATTATCTTTGCTGGAACTCAGGGCTACTTGGATGATGTTCCGGTTCACAAAATCCAGAAATGGGAGAGGGAATTTCACCGCTGGATGGATTTGCATCACCCTGAAATCGGCAACCGCATTGCTGAGACCAAAGATTTAGATGAGGAGACCGAGAAGGCCCTTAGGGCAGCCATAGAAGAATTCAAGCGGAGTGTTATCATATAGCCATGGAAACCCTCAGGGAAATCCGTCGCCACATCCGAAGCGTTCGCAACATTTCCCAAATCACGAGAGCTATGGAGATGGTAGCGGCCTCCAAGATGCTGAGGGCGCAGCAGCAGGCTTTGGCTTCCAGGGCTTACGCCCAAAAGGCATGGGAGGTCTTAACCTACCTTGCCGGACAGCCCGGAGGACTTGAGCATCCCTTATACGAAATCCGACCGGTCAAAGCTATTGGCATAATTCTCATAACCAGCGACCGGGGCCTTTGTGGCCCTTACAACCACAACATCCTCCGCACAACCGTTCAATTTATGCTTGGCTACATGGATAGGGGCGTAGAAATCCGCCTGATA
>CAZPWR010000398.1:0-6115 GCA_964590555.1 uncultured Anaerolineae bacterium
TTTTTTCTTCAAGGGTAAGGTTGCCTCCGAAGATGACTACATCGCCAACGTAGGTTTCTCCCCTCCGTAGGGTGAAGCTTTCTCCAAAGAGCAGTTTCCCTCCTTCGGCGAAGGCTGGCAAAGCTACGCCCCAGAGGAGAAGGGCCAAAATCAGACTGAAAGCCAATCTCTTCCCCAATTTTTACCTCCTCCGAGAAATTTAGTTTACGCCCCCGTAGTGGGCGCCTCTGCCGGTTTTCCCCTCGCCCATAGCCAGAAAGAGCCAAGGCCAGCAAGGGAAGCCAACCAGGAGAGGAGCCTCCCCAAGATAGGGATAGAAGTTACAAGCACTAATACCACAACCCCAAGCACGAACGGCCACCATCTCCCGCTCGCCGCTCGGCTCTTGAAAGCTTGGAGGATGGCGGCTCCGAGAGCGATGCCCACAAATACCCTGGTTATGTAAACCCAAGCCACCCCCAAGCTCAGGAGGCCCGCAGCCCCGGCAAAAGAGCCTGTGAGGAAAGACCACCCAGCAAGCCCCGATAGGGTGAGAAGCCTTAGGAGCAAGCTTACAACCACTGTAACCACACTCACTACCAAAATCAGAAAGACAAAGCCTACCAGGACTATTACTCCCCATCCGAGGCTTGGCAAAGGCTTAACCCTGAGGTTATCGGCCATGCTGCGGGTCCAGCTTGGAGCGGCCAAGAGCATTACCGCACCTACAATGAAGAGGCTAACAAAGTAGCGGAAGCGGTCAAGCCCCCACCTCATCGCTCGAACACGAAATGGAGGAGCAGCCTTCCTCGGAGGCTCATACTTCTTGAATTCAACCTTGCCTCCCACAACCCCTACAGGTATTGAAACCTCCTCCCTGGCGGTATAGCGCAGGTCCCCACCGATGCGAGCTCCTTCCTCCAGAGTAAGCCCAGGGGAAACGAGGGGTACAGTGGGAAGGCCAGGGTAAAATGGGAACCCAGGAGGAAGCCCTTCTTCCTCAGCCTCGCTTACATCAACTTCAACATTGCCTCCTATGCGGCCGCTTATCTTTATCCCGTTGCCAGCGAACCTGGCATTCCGGCCTACATCCCCAGCCAAAATAGTCTGATAGCCAAAGAACAAGAAATCCTTCCCGAGGGAACCACGAAGCTCAGAACTGAAACCTGCACCTATGAAATCTCCTCCGACTTTACCCACTACAGAAAGGACATAGCCAGCGGCTATGATGTCATCATCCACTTCTCCTCCAAGCTTTATGGTCTGCCCAGAAGCATATATGTCACCTTTGACCTTCCCTTCAACCTCTACGGTTTGCCCGGCGGCGTAAAGGTCGCCTTCCACAACCGCAGTCTTCTCAATCTTTACGTTCTGAGCCAATACGGCCAAGTCCCCTTTGACCTTGCCCTTTAAGATGAACTCCTGTGCACTCACGAAGAGGTCATCCTCAATCGTTTCACCTTCTTCAATCACTACCTTTTCTCCCCCTCGCCCCTCAAAGGCTAAGGCTGGGCAAAAGCTGAGGCCAAGGATGAGGAGGAGAACAGCGATGGAGCTTATCGCTTTAAGCCATTTCATCTTGCACCCTCCTTTTGACAAATTTAGCGTAAATGGCCAAAAGCATTAGCCACACCAAGGCAAAGTAGAAGGCAAGCTTGGAGGAAACAAAGAGCACCTCCAAGGCCAACTTTGCAAGCCACTTCAAACGCCACAGCCAGCTCAGAGCCATTTCCAACAGGATCCGGAAAGCTGGCAGTAAATCCAATAGCATAAGCCCCAGAGTGGCTAAGCCAATGGCCAAAACTACTGCTGCAAGAAAGGCCACCGGAGAGGCGACTACGGTTTTGATAGCCCTCTTTAAGGCCACTTCTCTCCGGACGGCAGCCATCACCCTGGCCTTGAATTCAGGGGAAGGATGGAGCGTAGGAACGCTCCCGAGCAGAGCGTGGACTGCTTCAATGCGCTTCCACCGAGCCAAACAGCTTTCGCAGCGGGCCAAGTGGTCCATAAGCTCAGGTGCATGGTGGCCTTCCAAAGCTTCTAACATCTTTTCCAAAGCCTCTTCGCACGAAATCAAGGCCGCCATCCCTCCTTCTCCAGTTCATCGGCCAAGCGAAGCCTTGCCCTGTGCAGCCTGACCTTGACCACTCCCTCGCCAAGCCCAACAATTTCCCCAATCTCCTTTAAACTCAAGCCATGCCAGTACTTTAAGACCACGATTGCTCTATCAACTGCATCAAGCCTATTAAGCAACTCCTGCACCTCCATCGCTGAAGGCTCAACGTTCCGGTTTTGCCTATCGGCCAAGGCTGAAAAAGCCTTCATGGCTCTAATTTCCCTGGAGCGCCGACGCAGGCAATCCATGGAAAGGTTGTAAGTTATAGCCAAAAGCCAGCGCAAAAAAGGCTTTTCGGAATCATAGAAACTCAGATTTTTAAAGGCACGCAGGAAAGCCTCCTGGGCTATGTCCTCAGCCTCAGCTGGGTCCTCAAGCAGGCGGAAAGCTAAATTGTAGACAGCGCTTTGGCACGCTTCTACAATCTCAGAAAAAGCCTCAATCTCCCCCGAAAGGACCCTCCGGATAGCTGGGCTGAGGTCTTTCTCCATGAAGCTTTCCCCATAAAGGTATACGCCTGGAGAAGGTAAAAAGTTACAGGCGAATCGGAGTGTAAATAGAGGTCAATTGGAGAAAGAAATCTTCCTGGGTTTTGTCCGACATTTTTCGGCAGTAATTATGGCCATTATCTTCTGGACGGCTTCATCCAGACGGCCATCAGCGTTGATCACCACGTAATCAAATTCCCCAAGGCTTTTCATCTCCTCCCGCGCTATGCTCAGCCTTAGCTCAAGCGCTTTTTCGTCTTCCGTGCTTCGGGTTTTGAGCCTTCGGACCAGCTCTTCTTCCGAAGAGGGGATTAGGAAAATGAAGACGGCTTCCGGGACGAGGCGCCGCAGTGTCCTGGCCCCTTGCACATCCACCCTCATCACTACATCCTTGCCGCTTTCCAAAGCCTTCCTCACCTGCTCCTTTGGGACGCCGTAGCGGTGGCCATAAACTATGGCGTTCTCCAGGAAGCCGCCTTCCTTAAGCACCCTTTCAAACTCCTCCTCTGAAACGAAAATGTAATCCTTGCCGTCCTCCTCCCCCGGCCGAGGAGGTCGGGTGGTCATGGTCACTACAAAGTGCAAGGGGATGCCCAACTCCTTCATCCTGCGGATAACGCTGTCCTTTCCGGCCCCCGAAGGGCCAGAGATTACGATTAAAAGTGGAGGAACTTGCTCCATGGCTTCTCGCCCTCAAAATTGCGCTTTTTCCAAGAGCAACGACACTATTTCCAGCGAAGCTTTAGGGTTAGCCAACCTCTTCGCTTGAGCTTTCATCCCTTCCAGGAGTGCGGGGGCTGAAAGCCACTCCTTTAAGACCGCCACCACCCTTTCCGGGGAAGGGGCGAAGGCCCCCAACCCGTTTTTGACTACAAAGTCCACGTTCCCTGTTTCCTGCCCAGGGACAAAATCAACAAGCAATATGGGTATCCCAACCGTTATGGCCTCATAGATAGTCCCAGGGCCAGCTTTTGTCAGGACCACATCCGAGGCCTGCATGAGGAGATGGACGAAATCCACAAAGCCGTAAATCCGGCGTGGAATTTTCCAATCCACGCGCTCCAGTGCCCGGCGCAAGCTTGCGTTCCTTCCGGTCACAATCAAGAGCTGAACGGGAAGGGAGGCTTCGTTAATTGCCAGAGCTACGGGGAAGATTTTACCCATCCCTTCCCCGCCTCCAATAAGCAACAGAGTAGGGGCCTCTTCATCAAGCTTTAGTGTTCTCCTTACCTCCCTCTTATCCTCAGGGGGCTGGAAACGCAAGCTGACCGGGAAGCCTTTGAGGTAGACCTTATCCGGGTGGATGCCCGCCTTTAGGGCCATTTCCTTGGCCTCAGGAGTAGGCACGGTGCAGACATCAACCCCTGGATAGAACCAAGCAAGGGGCGTGGTGACCAAATCGGTAACCACGGTGGCGAAGAAGCCACCCCATCCCCCTTCCCGGAAGACCTTAACCGGAACCACGTTGGAGAACTGATGCACCGAAATAGCTAAGGTTGGCTCGTAATCTCGGATGAGCTTGAGCAAGGCATTGCGGGTCAGAGGGGTAAAGAAACCAAAAACGAAGTCAAGGAACCAACGGTTCTGAGCAAGGTTCCACAGGAAAGACCAAAGCCAGGGGGTATAAGTGACCATTGGCCGGTAAGAGCCGCCGGATTTGTTGAAAGGGAAAGGCAGGATGGAAAAGACATCTATAAAATGCACCTCCCATTCCCCCGGCCGGAGGAAATCAAAAGCCTCTTTGAGGGCCTGGGCGGCGCTCCTGTGTCCACCGCCGGAATCGGCCATGAAAATGATAGCCTTTTTAGCCATATCCTCACTCAGCAGGTCAGGTGAAGGGCAGCCACCACTTTCTTCCCTTCTTGCACCAGCCGATTGTACACTTTCCAGGCCTCGCCGGTGCGGTATACCAGCACCTTTATCCCGTTCTCCTCTAAGTAGCGGATTGTTTCTTTCGGCACCTCCATCAAGCCTGAGTAGCCGGTCCCCACAACCAAGATTTCGGGTTTGGCTTGGACCACATCCCAGAGGTCAACGGGCGAAAGCCTGTGGCCTTCCTCCCTCCACCAATCAGAATCCACATGGTCGGGGTAAATTATCACATCTGATGAGTAGCTTTTCCCTCTAATCACGATGTGGCCAAACTCGTAGTGCTCAATCATAGCCAAAATCTCCGGAAATGATTTCCATCAGCTTTTTGAAATTATAAACCCTATGCACAGCTTTGCGCAAACGGGCAAACGGCGAAATTTGCCTTGCCATTTGGGCTTAAGTATGCTAAACTTAAATTGCAGATTGCCAGGAGGTTTATCATGGCCGAGGTAACCCTTGAGCAAAAGATAACATGGCTTGAAAGTAGGGTTGAAGAACATTCTAGAATCTTGGATAACATAAGCCAGAGGTTTATCTCGCTGGACGAGAAGATTGACCGTTACTGGGAGAGGCTTGATTACAAGATAGAGACCACAAGGCAAGAGCTTGAGGGCAAGATTGAAGGGGTAAGAAAGGAACTTGCGGCTACGAGGAAGGACCTTGAGGGCAAGATTGAGGGGGTAAGGCAGGACCTTGAGGGCAAGATTGAGGGGGTAAGGCAAGAGCTTGCAGCCACAAGGCAGGACCTTGAGGGCAAGATTGAGGGGGTGAGGCAGGACCTTGAGGGCAAGATTGAGGGGGTAAGGCAAGAGCTTGAAGCCACAAGGCAGGACCTTGAGGGCAAGATTGAGGGGGTAAGGCAAGAGCTTGTAGCCACAAGGCAGGACCTTGAGGGCAAGATTGAGGGGGTGAGGCGAGAACTTGAAGCCACAAGGCAGAACCTTGAGGGCAAAATTGAGGGGGTAAGGCAAGAGCTTGTAGCCACAAAGCAGGACCTTGAGGGCAAGATTGAGGGGGTAAGGCAAGACCTTGAGGGCAAGATTGAAGGGGTGAGGCGAGAACTTGAAGCCACAAAGCAGGACCTTGAGGACAAGATTGAGGATGTAAGACGGACTATTTCTTCCACCTTAAAGTGGATTATAGGGTTGCTTGTGACTGCATGGATAACCATACTTGCCGCCATAATTGCTTCGCTTTTACCTGCGCTTTTACGGTAAAACTTTGAATCGGCTATAGCAGCGCCGCGTTTTCCCAGGAGCGTTTCACCGCCTGATGGAGAAGCAAAAAGGGGGGTGTGGCCCAATTTCGTCGGCCCTTTTCATGCCGATTGAAATCAGCCTTTTGGGCCTACGGCCAAAGGTCGGCCTTCGCCGACCTTCAGTTTTTTGAACCGCAAAGAGCGCAAAGGGCGCAGAGCTCTTTAATTTCTTTGTGTCCTTTGCGGTAAAAAAGCAATACCCGCAACTCCGGTTTAATTGGCAATAGACCATATGAGGATGAAGCCATAACGTCACATAGGGCTAAGGGTGTGTCTCAATTTCGTCGGCCTTTTTCATGCCGATTGAAATCAGCCTTTTGGGGCCTGCGGCCAAAGGGCGGCCTTCGCCGACCCTAATTCAAACCGGGGGGGGCGAAAGGAGGGGGCGGTGGGGTCACGCGC
>CAZPWR010000399.1:0-5018 GCA_964590555.1 uncultured Anaerolineae bacterium
TCATCAGTTTTTGAAGGAATAAGGGCTTATGAAACAACCAAAGGTACGGCTGTCTTCTGCCTTGATGACCATATCCAGCGCTTCTTCAATTCCTGCAAAATATACCGGCTGGACCTCCCTTATTCTGCTGAGGAAGTCAAAAAAGCGATCTTGGAGACCATAAGGGCCAATGGCCACCGCTCCTGTTACATTCGTCCCATAGCTTTCAGGGGAGTTGGGGGCTTCAACCTTGACCCCCGAAATTGCCCCGTAGAATTAGCCATAATCACCATAGAATGGGGACGCTATCTTGGGGCCGAAGCTATTGAGAAAGGCGTGGATGTGATGGTAAGCTCATGGCGCCGGATGGCACCTGATACTTTCCCCGCCGCCGCTAAATGGGGAGGCCAGTACCTCAATTCCCAACTCATCGCCATGGAAGCCCACGACCACGGCTGCGCTGAAGGCATAGCTTTGGACATCAACGGCTACGTGAGCGAAGGAAGCGGCGAAAACATCTTCCTGGTCTACAAAGGCTCAATTTACACCCCTCCCTTGGCCTCCTCAATCTTGGAGGGCATAACCAGAAAAGTGGTAATAACCCTTGCTTCAGAATTGGGGTATCAGGTCCGAGAAGAACTAATCCCTCGCGAGCTTCTTTACATAGCCGATGAGCTCTTCTTCACCGGCACTGCGGCTGAAATAACCCCCATTCGCTCAGTTGATGGCATAATAATTGGGAATGGCGAACGAGGGCCAGTTACCAAAAGGCTTCAGGAAGAGTTCTTTGCCATTGTGGAAGGAAGAAAAGAAGACCGCTACGGCTGGCTTACTTACTTATGAAAAGGAGGTGAAATTATGGCGGAAAAATATATCCCGCAAGAGATAGAGCCAAAATGGCAGAAGCGCTGGGAGGAAGATAAGCTTTACCACACCACCGAAAGGGAGGATAAGCCCAAATTCTACAACCTGGTAATGTACCCATACCCTTCAGGCGACCTCCACATGGGCCACTGCCGGAACTACGTGATAGGTGACCTGATAGCTCGCTACAAGACCATGCAAGGGTACAATGTCCTTAACCCGATGGGGTGGGATTCCTTCGGCCTGCCTGCGGAGAACGCAGCTATAAAACACGGCATCCACCCAAGAATTTGGACCGAAAACTGCATTGTGCGGATGAAAGAGCAGCTCCGCAAAATGGGCGTATGCTACGATTGGGACCGCGAAATCTCATCTTATGACCCTAACTATTACCGCTGGAATCAGTGGTTTTTCATCAAAATGTACGAAAGAGGCCTCGCCTACAAAGCCAAAGCCCCAGTGAACTGGTGCCCATCTTGTAAAACCATCCTGGCTAACGAGCAAGTAATACAAGGACGGTGCTGGCGATGTGGCTCCTTGGTCACTAAAAGGGAGTTAGAGCAATGGTTCCTAAAGATAACAGCTTATGCTGATGAGCTGCTTAAAGATTTGGAAAAATTGGAACGCTGGCCTGAAAAGGTCAAAATAATGCAGGCCAACTGGATAGGACGAAGCGAAGGGGCGAAGGTCATTTTCAAAACCGAAAGCGGGGAAGAAATCGTTGTCTTTACAACTCGCCCTGACACCCTCTGGGGGGCTACTTTCATGGTTCTCGCCCCTGAGCATCCCCTCGTAGAGAAACTTACAGTTCCCGAAAAACGGAAAGAGGTGGAGGAATACCGGGAATTTGCCTTCCTCCAAAGCGAAATCCAACGCTTGAGCACTGAGAAAGAAAAGACTGGCCTCTTCATCGGCACTTACGCTATAAATCCCGTCAACCAGGAGCCTATACCCATCTGGATTTCCGATTACGTGCTCCTGAGCTACGGCACGGGCGCAGTCATGGGAGTTCCCGCCCATGATGAAAGAGACTTCCAATTTGCCCTTAAATTCGGCTTGCCCGTCATACCGGTCATTGCCCCGCCTGAAGGGAAAGCCAAAAGTTGCCTAAGAAAGGGCACTTTCCGGGAAGGCCTCCGTGCAGCCTTGGCCGAAGCAGGCTTTCAGTTTGAAGAGAAAGAAGGTTCTTTGTGCGTAACTTTGGATGAAAAGGACCGAGCACGCTACATAGACCTTGTCCAGCAATTCATCCTGCCTGGCTCCTGGACAGAAGTAGTAGGAGCAGGATGGCAGTTTGTATTTGCCGATGGCCTGATGGAAGTTGACTCCGTGGCCCAGGAAAGGGCAATCGTCAAAAAGTGCCACGAGCTTGACCCAGCCTTGCGAGACAAATCCACCGTCGCTCAAATGCTTTGGGACATAGAATTCTACCGAGATGTCCTCATCCATGATAGCTATGGCACCATGATAAACTCTGGCCCTCTGACAGGGACGCCCGGCGATGTTGCGGTCAAGCGCACGATTGAGTGGCTAAAGGAAAGAGGCCTTGGGGAGTTCGCCGTAAGCTATAGGCTCCGGGACTGGCTCATAAGCCGCCAGCGCTACTGGGGCACACCCATCCCTATCATCTATTGCGAAAAATGCGGAATCGTGCCCGTGCCTGAAGACCAACTCCCGGTCCTCCTGCCTGAGAACGTAGATTTTACCCCCACTGGGACTGGAGAATCACCCTTGGCCACAGTTCCCGAATTCGTCAATACAACTTGCCCCAAGTGCGGAGGGCCTGCCCGGCGCGAAACTGATACAATGGACACTTTCGTGGATTCATCTTGGTATTTCTTCCGCTACTGTGACCCCCGTAATACCGAGTTGCCATTTGACCCCAAGAAGGCCGCTTACTGGATGCCAGTGGATCAGTACACGGGCGGGATAGAGCACGCCGTACTTCACCTCCTTTACTCCCGCTTCTTCACCAAATTCCTGAGAGATATCGGCCTAAGCCCGGTGGATGAACCTTTCGCTGCCCTCTTCACCCAGGGCATGGTCCTCAAGGACGGGAAGGCCATGTCCAAGTCCCTTGGGAACATAGTCTCAGTGGATGAAATCACCAGCACTTACGGTGCCGATACCGCTCGCACCTTTACCCTCTTCGTGGCTCCGCCCGAAGTAGACTTTGAGTGGACGGAGAAAGGGGTTGAAGGAGCCCATCGCTTCCTCAACAGAGTATGGCGCATCGCCACTGAAGTAGCTGAAGCAACCGAATTTTCCCCAGAAAGCGATGAGGACCGGAGAGAGCTCCTGCGCATTATCCACAGGACCATCAAGAGGGTGACCAGGGACATAGAGCGCTTCCACTTCAACACTGCTGTAAGCGCAATAATGGAGCTGACTTCGGCCCTGATTGATTACAAGGAGAAGAACGGAGTAACCGCTACAGTCCGGGAAGGAGTTGAGAAGCTCTTGCTCCTCTTAGCCCCCATAGCTCCGCACATAACCGAAGAGCTTTGGGAGAAGCTCGGCAACCCCTACAGCATCCACATGCAGAGCTGGCCAAAGTGGGATGAGGAGCTGGCGAAGGAGGAGATAATCACCTTAGTAGTGCAAGTGGATGGCAAAGTGCGGGACCGCTTCCAAGTCCCAGCCGACATTACCGAGGAAGAAGCGAGGGAAATGGCTCTGAACAGCCCGAAAGTTCGCCGGCATCTTGAGGGCAAAGAGGTAAAGCAAGTGGTATTCATCCCTGGCAAGCTCGTGAACATCGTTACGGCCTGAAAGTTCGGCCAACCAGAACCCTCAATACTTGCCTATTGCCGGGGCGGGTCATTCAGCCCGCCTCGGTCTGCTCTTGGGCAATGAACAGAGAATCGGGCTGAAAGTTGCCTTTTGCACAAGCAAGAGGTATAAAAGCCAAGAAGGAGGAAAACATGAAAGCCTTGTTCAAACTTTCCCTTGTAGCATGGATTTTGTTCTTAGCGATAGCGCCCGTTTCCGCTCAGCAACCGCCATGCTCTAACTTGGTGGTCAACGGGAGCTTTGAGGAAGAAAGTGGATGGCATTGGGAACTTACCCCAAAACCGCCCTCCTTCACCAAAGACACCGCTTGGGACGGAAGCCGCTCAATGCTCCTTGGTAACCTTGACCCATCAACCGATACCTTGGCTTTCTCCTCAGTGTGGCAGGATATAACTGTGCCAGCGGATGCGTCTTCGGTCAATTTGACTTTCCACTACAAACTGGTTTCCCAAGGGCCTCAGGTCTTTGACGAGGCTAAATTCGTGCTTCTCAACCCGACCGATGGCTCAATCTTGGCCGTGCCCTGGAGGACCAAACAGGATACAGCCGAGGAATGGAAAGAGGTAAGCCTTGACCTTACAAATTTGACCAAAGGAAAAACTCTCCGCTTTTACTTCGGCGTGGTGAACGATGGCAATGGCAACCCCACAGCTATGTACCTTGATGATGTCCGCCTAATGGTTTGCACCGGCTATGCTCCACCTCCGACCCCGACCCCTTGGTCTGCAATGGCGACTCCAACACCAATCCCTTGGCCTACAGTGGCAACTCCAACACCAGTCGCGGAAATCGCCCCAACTTTTACCCTTTCCCCATCACCTACGACACCCACAACCTTGCTTCCCCTCATTTCAGCTACCAACACCCCTACTTCCCAACCTGCAGCCCAGCCTATTTCGCCAGTGAGGGCAATCAGTATAGTCGTTGTGCTTGTGGGAGCGATACTCATTCCCATAATCGCTTTCATAGTCTTCAGGGCTTCTAAGGGTCGGGGAAAGGCTAAAACCGAAAAGCAATCGCCACAGAAGAGCGAAGGTCAAAAAGCAGGGTGAAGGAAGGCGATTCCGCCCCCGATTATCGTCCCTAAAACTTCAGTAGCGGGAATTTTTTCCGGAGCAGTTCGGAATATATCTTCGGAGAGGATGGTGATATCGGCCAGGAGGCCTGGAGCGAGGGTTCCGCGGCTCTTTTCCTCCCCTGCAGCAAAGGCATTCCCCCAAGTGTAGGCTCGGACCGCTTCTTCTACTTTTAGACGTTGCTCCGGGAACCACCCTTCAGGGCCAGGTGAGCCATCCAAGCGACGTCTGGTCACGGCAGCGTAAATCCCCAGAAGAGGATCCGGAGGTTCCACAGGGCAATCGGAGCCGAAGGCCAAGATTGTG
>CAZPWR010000400.1:0-1792 GCA_964590555.1 uncultured Anaerolineae bacterium
CCAATAGCTCCAAAGGGGAAACCGAGGACACGATTATCTCCATTACCCTGTTCTCTTTCTCCTCAGCGATTCCTTGGAGCAAGTAGCCAGAGGAGACAAAAATGGTCATAATCAGCATAAAAGCGAGGAAATAAGGGATTATGAAGGTGAAAAGTATGCCCCAAGGCCCACCGCCTTGAACCTTGCCCTTTTCACCCAGGACTTCGGGCTGGACCGCTACCGGGTCCGCAGCCCTACGGCTTACGGCGGGATCCACTTTGCCTCGCAATAGGTGAGAGACGAGGAAACCTTTGAACCACTTAGAATCCTCCAGCGCAACGGCCTCAAAACTACTTCCCCTGGTTATAACCTTTACCTTCCCGGTTTCAATGTAATCGGATGGTATTACCAACACTGTGTCCACTTCTCCGTCCTCCAAGGCCTTGCGGGCCTCCTCCTCGCCCCCGAAAAGCACGAAATTGCTTTCATATTCCGGGAGCAAGGGAGTGAAAAGGCCAGTCCCGTCCACAACTCCTATCCTCTTGGAAGTTCCTTCAAAGAAGTTTGCCAAAGACTGGCCCATGCTCTTGAAGATTTCACCCCCGTAAGCCCCCACAAGCAGCCCGATCAAAGCCAAGGCTGGGACTATGGCCGTCATTATGATGAACCCTGGCCTCCTGACATTGGTTATGTACTCGTGCTTAATTATGGTCCAGACCTTAGAGAAGCGCATTAAGCTTTACCCTCCTTAACCACCTTCACAAAGATGTCCTCAAGGGGCACCGGGGCCACTTCAAAAGCCTCAAGCTCAACCCCTTCTTCCACAAGGGCTTTTATCACCGATTGGGGTGATACCCCCTCGGCCAAAGTTAGCATAAAAGCATCGTCCTTTTTCGCAACTGATTGCACGCCTTTTATAGTGGGAGGTAATTGCGGGCTTTTAACCAAGATAGTATTGGGGGTAAATCGCTTCTTTATCTCCCGGATAGGACCATACAGAACTGCTTCTCCTTTATTAATCAACAAGATGCGGTCGCAGAGGGCTTCTACCAGGTTCATCTGATGGGAGCTCAAGACCACCGTTTTGCCTTGGTCACGCAACTCAGTGATAAGGCCTTTTATCAACTCTACGTTCACCGGGTCCAGGCCTTGGAACGGCTCATCCAAGAAGACTACTTCGGGGTCGTGGATTATGCTGGCTACGAACTGGAGTTTCTGCTGCATCCCTTTGCTTAACTCTTTAACTTTACCCTTGGCTCTATCCAAAAGGTCAACCCTTTCCAGCAAGGAGGTAGCCCTTTCCTTAGCAACGGAGCCGGGCATCCCTTTGAGTTGGGCAAAATAAACCAAGGTTTCCAAAACTCCAAGGCCTTGGTAAAGCCCTCTCTCTTCAGGGAGATAACCTACCTTTTCCTTGACCTCACCTGGGTTGCGGCCCAGAACCTTAACCTCACCTTCGTCCGGCTTGAGGATGTCCATTAAGATGCGGATAGTGGTGGTCTTACCAGCACCGTTTGGCCCTAATAAGCCAAATACTTCTCCCTTCTTTACCTCAAAGGATAGGCCATTTACAGCTACAAGCGCGCCGTACCTTTTGAGCAGGCTGCGAACTTCTATGACCATCACTCTCCTCGTGTTTACATTATATCACAAAACAGGCTTCGTAGGGAAAAAACAAGCCATCTTTCCGGTGTGAGCCAGAATTGCGAATGAAGGTCGGCGAAGGCCAACATATGGCCAAAGGCCTAAGGAAGTTGACCTCGTAGCCCGCATGAAAAGCTTTTGACATCTCCTAACCCTTGCTTTAAAATTA
>CAZPWR010000401.1:0-2534 GCA_964590555.1 uncultured Anaerolineae bacterium
GCCATGCGTCGCCGCCCAGCATGCCGCCCCCTACGCTGAAAGGCATCAGGGCCTTGCGCAAGTCCTCCTCTAATTTTAAAGTCCCGTCCCAATAACTGACGTCAACGCGGTAGCGTTTCAGCAGGAAAGGCAGCCAGGGGAGATAGGAGGCGGCCGCAATTGCCTCACCGAGGAGTAGGTAAAGTGCGGGCTTAAATCGCTTTTCCGCAAGCAGAGAAAGGGCCATAAGAGCAAAGGAAGCCATCAGGAAGGCAGCGAAGTAATGGGTGTAAAGGGCAGCGCCAAGGCTTAAGATCCAAGCTGAAAGGAAGGCGAAAGAGTGCCCCCTTTCCCGCATTTCCAAGAAGAACCGCAGGCAGAGCAAGCAAAAGAACGTTAGCATCGTGTACATCCTGGCTTCTCGGGAATACCAGAGGTAGAGGGGCGATGTAGCAGTGAAAAGGGCGGAGATGAGCCCTGCCCTCTTACCCAGCATTCTTGCGGCCACAACCCAAACTGCAGGAACCATGAGGACCCCGAAGAACAAAGAAGCAAAACGGAGGGAGAATTCGCTCCATCCCGCAGCTCTGACCCAGAGGTAAAGTAGGTAGTAATAGAGGGGCGGCTGGATGTCTTCGGCTGTCCAAACGGTTAGCTCTGGTAAGCTGAGGCGCGTTAGGTAAGCCGAGACACCTTCATCGTACCAGAGGCTTTGAGAATCAAGTTGGTATATCCCGAGGGAGAAGGATAGGAGGGCCAGCAGGATTAAAGGCCAGCGGGTTTTAGGCGTAATCCTCATAATCATCGTAATAGTCTTCGGAGCGGCTTTTGCGGAGAATGGGGCCTAAGACAAGGCCGGTTACGAATCCTCCAATGTGAGCCCACCAGGCTACCCCACCCGTTACGGCTGTAGCCGCAGTTATGGTGGCAAAACCGTTTAGGAGCTGGATTAGGAACCAGCCTCCCAGAACTAAAAGGGCGGGGACGGATATCAATTGGAGGTAGAAGAGGAAGGGAACAGCCATGATGACCCTCGCCCTTGGGTAGAAGAGGAAGTATGCGCCTAAGACTCCGGCCACTGCTCCACTGGCTCCTACCATTGGGACTTTGGATAGGGGGTTAACCAGGACCTGGGCCAGGGCTGCAGCGCATCCACTCAGCAGGTAGAAGATTAGGAAGCGCATATGCCCCATCGCATCCTCAACATTATCCCCGAAAACCCAGAGGTAAAGCATGTTCCCAAAGAGGTGAACCCAACCGGCGTGGAGGAACATAGAGGTGAATACGGTTATGAAAACAGCAGGATAATCGCTCCAATTAACTATGCGCCAAGGAACAAGGCCAAAGATGGCGATGAAGCGGTCCAAATATCGGCCCAGGCTAAGTTCAAAGAAGAAAACCAAAACATTAGCGGCGATGATGAGGTAAGTTATGATCGGGAAGCGGCGGGAAGGGATGTCATCGGCCAGGGGAATCATCGGCGGCCTCCTTTTGGCTCTTCTTCCCTGCGGTAAGGGACAGGTATGTACTGAACCGAAGGACGCCTCTGGGTTGGTTGCCGGTACAGGCTCATGAGGGCATAGACCTCTTCTGGCATATCGTTGCTCACAGGCAAGCCTAACTCTTGGGCTTCCTCAAACGTTATGGGATAATCGTGCGTCCATTGCCCGCAGCTTAAAGTTTCGGCCAACTCTTCGGCTTTCTTCTCCTCAAATCCATTGGCCATGAGTATCGCCTTTACGGTCCTGAATACTTGGCGCCTCGCTTTTTCGGCCACATCGGCCAGGATGAGAGTGGTGTCGTCTATTTCGTTTATGCTCTTTTTCTCCAACACTTTCAGAACCGAGGCCGCCGGATACTGCCCAAGCTGGGGGTCAACCGGCCCAAGGACAGCGTTATCGTCCATCACGATTTTATCGGCGGCCAAGGCGATTAAGGTTCCTCCGGACATGGCATAGTGGGGGATGAAGACGGTCACAGGGGCTTTGTGCCGGACTAAAGCGAAGGCTATTTGCTCCGCGGCCAGGACAAGGCCCCCAGGGGTGTGAAGGATTATGTCAATAGGCATGTCATCTGGGGTAAGCCTTATGGCCCGGAGGACTTCCTCAGAGTCCTCTATGTCAATGTAGCGGCTCAGGGGTATTCCGAGCAGGGAGATTGTTTCCTGCCGGTGGATTAGGGTTATAAGCCTTGAGCCCCGCTTTTTCTCCAACTGCCTCATAAGGCGGTGGCGTTCAATCTCAAGCAGCCGCTGCCTAACCATAGGGCTAAGGCTGGTCAGGATTAGAAATATCCAGAGAAAATCAAGAACGGACATTGTTCTCGCCTCCGAAGCCGTTCAAGGAGGATTATACCATAACTTGGCAATGAGGGGAAAGATTTCCCTCTAACGCCATTAAAATCGGCCTCTTCTGGCCTTCGCCGACCTTAATTAAACCGGGGGTGAAGATGGCATAGCCCCATCACAGGGGGCATGGGGGTCCAGAGGGTGAAACCCCCTGGCACGGGGTCTGGGGGATGTGCCCCCAACTCCCCTAACCCCACCTACGAGGGGG
>CAZPWR010000402.1:0-3025 GCA_964590555.1 uncultured Anaerolineae bacterium
AGGATAGGAAGGCATGAACCCAAGGTAAACCTCCACAAATGGGAAAAGCCTCTTGAGGGCGCGAAAGGTAGAAGTTAGCTCTTCGGGGTGGAGGTAAGGGGTACCGGACTGAAGGGCCATCAGGCCTTTATCCTTCAAAGCCTTTTGGCAGGAAGCGAAAAATTCCTCCTCAAAAAGCCTCCTGGCTGGCCCAATTGGATCCGTAGAATCAACGATGATGGCGTCAAACTTTACGTTTGTCTTCAGAACGAACTCTTCCCCCGGCGTAGTGACAATCCTAACCCGGTTATCGTAAAAAGAGCCTTTGTGGATAGGCTCAAGGAATTGCATGGCTGCATCCAAAACTTCTTGGTCAATTTCCACAAGGTAAACCTCTTTTACTGGGTGGCGCAAAGCTTCCCTCAAAGCCCCGCCGTCGCCTCCGCCTATTATCAGCACCGAAGAAGGCCTTGGTAGAGAGAGGAGGACAGGGTGGACCAGCATCTCGTGGTAGAAGAATTCATCCCTTTCCGTGAGCATAAAGCACCCATCAAGGCTCATGGCCAATCCGTAGTCTTCGGTGAGCGCGATTTCCAGGTTCTGGTAGCGAGTTTTCTTCCGGATAAGCCATTTTTTCACTTTCAAGGCAAAGATAGTACCTGCAGTCTGGAGCTCCCATATCCATTTGTCCGGGTCCAGCATGGCCTTACACCCTTTATAAAAAATTCCCTGGCAACCAGACTCCCGCCAAGGGAGCCCAATTGCCAGGGTAGTGGAGCTGCCCAAGGAGCAGCTTCTTCTTTGAGTCAAGTATCATAGTCTTTGTACTCCAAGTGCAAGTTTTGGTCTTGCAGGACCCCCCGTTCAATCCTCAAGGTTTTCACCTTTTTGGGTTTAAGCACCTGGAGTATGTGTTCAACGGCTGCGTCAGGGTCGGTATTGCCACAGGTAAAGACGTCAACGGCGGCATACTTGTATTCAGGCCAGGTGTGGATGGAGATATGGGATTCGGCTATTACTGCCACCCCTGAAATCCCCTGGGGTTGGAAACGATGGACTTTGGTATCCAGCAAGAAGGCCCTGGCCTTCTGGACCGCCTCCTTCAAGGTTTTCTCAATGAGCTCGGCGGAATTCAGGTCACCCTGACAATCCCAGAATTCCACCACAAGCTGACGGCCCAGAGCTTTCATTTCTCACCTCCTTCCCCGTTTTTTTCTTTTAAAGGAGCAAGCTCCAAAAGTAAAGCCCTCTCGTCCTCATCCACTGGAGACTCGGACGAAGGGCTTTTTATCACCTTCTTATACCACAAAAGGCTTTCTATGTCAAATTTGGGGTGGCCGGGGGTGCGTCTCAGTTTTTCAAAAGGGGTCAACCCCACAAGCTTGCGCCCCCGGTCAGCCCTGTCACAGTGGGGCAGTCGCCCACAATTGCCCCTCCTCCCGCCTTTCACGCTGATTAAAATCAGCCTCCTCTGGCCTTCGCCGCCCCCCTAACCCCCCTGCGAGGGGGTAAAAAGGGGGCAGTTGCCTTCCCCTGTAAACCCACCCGCGAATGGGACCCAAAACCCTGGCGAACTCTCAGCAAACGAGGATAGGAAAAACTTTTCACGCCGATTGAAATCAGCCAGCCAACGGGGATGAGCAATCTTATTACATCCCCTTCACAAGGGGGCAACCACGCCACAATGGGCCCTAAAACTTTGGCAATTCCTTTGAGGGGATAACGAGGGCAGGAAGAGGGGGAACATCCCCTACAATTTAACCTTTTGCCTTCCTTCAGCCTTAGCGGTATAATTTTAGTGGCAATGCAAATCCGAAGGGGATAGAATGCAGTACGGCGTTCCTATCCGGAAAGCTTTTGCTAATTTTGCTTGGCGATGGGTAGCTTTACCCGGTTTGGTGGTTTTTTTATTGGCCGGCCTCCTCACAGGCCTCTGGGGTGCCCATACAGGCATTTCCCGCCGCAAGGCTATAGCAAATTTTGCTACCCGAAGGTTAGAAGGAGAGCTCATTCACTTAAGTCATCACCTCGCTTCTTTAGCCGAGAACCTCCAAGGCAAATCGCCGCAAGAGGCAGCTTTCATCTTGAACAAAGCCTTAGGGGCAGGCTACTTTGAGAGCTTTTACCTGGTAAGCCGGGACGGGGCTATATCTTTGGCTATGCCTTCTAGCTCCTTGCTCCTGCCCGAATTTTCACTTGAAGGCTTTTCCTTGGGCCAGAGTCCTGCAGGCTTTACCTATCTTTACCTCACCCTTAAAACTCCGCAGGGATACCTGATTGCTCTGATCAGCCGCCATTACCTTCAAACCTTTATAGCTCAAGAGCTTTCACCCCTCTACGAGGGCAAACTTTTCTTGGCCAATGTCCAGGGCCAGCTTCTACCCCTATTCCCTCCCAATCTGGAGAAAGCAGCCTCTAACCCCAACCCACTCACAGAGTTGAGAATGACCTTCCCCCTGAAGAACTCCAACCTTACCGTAGTAGCAACTTTCTCCCCCCTTAAAACTGCAGCCCCATTTTTAGCCATTGGGTTTGTTACTTTCCTATTAGGAGTTTTACTCTGGACTGTGGGGGTACGTACTGGCTTCAGAAATGTGGAAAGGATGGCCATAAGGCCCCTGGAAATCTTGCTGGAAGGGGTGGAGAACTTGAAGAAAGGAACCATCCCCGCTGATCTCCCTCGCCATTTGCCGGAAGCCGCTGCTGAAATTAATCTCCTCCTCTCTTCTTTCAAAGAAATGGCTGAAGAAATTGTTGCTACTCAGAGCACCTTGGCTCGCTCCGAGAGGGAGAAAAGGTTGATCCTGGAAGGAGTGTCGGATTTAGTAACCTTTCAGGACCCGGAGCTAAGGATATGCTGGGCCAATAAGGCAGCAGGAGATTCTGTAGGGAAAAAGCCTGAAGAGCTGGTAGGGAAGCACTGCTACGAAATCTGGCACGGAAGGCTTTCGCCGTGCCCCAATTGCCCGGTATTGGAAGCCATCCGCACCGATTCCTTCCAGCAAGGCGAGGTAACTTCTCCCGATGGCCGGGTCTGGTTCATAAG
>CAZPWR010000403.1:0-3623 GCA_964590555.1 uncultured Anaerolineae bacterium
GCCCCCATCATCCGGATGTAGACGTAGGCTTTGATGAAGACCAAGAAGTTGCCGTAAAAAGCTTTAACTCGGCCTATGGATTTAGGAGGCCAGGCCAGTTTGTATTTTTCGCCTTCTTTAACCACTATTGGGCCTGGGAGGAAATCCACCAGCTTTTCCGATGCCCCTACCGGACCAGCTCCTGGGCCTCCTCCTCCGTGAGGTGTGGAGAAAGTCTTGTGGAGGTTGAAGTGGAGCACATCAAACCCGAGGTCGCCAGGCTTAGTTATCCCCACCATGGCGTTGAGGTTAGCCCCATCGCCGTAGAGGAGGCCACCGGCCTCGTGAACCACTCGGGCCACTTCCAAAATCTGCTCTTCAAAGAGGCCAAGGGTGTTGGGGTTAGTGAGCATGAGGCCGATAAGGGTTTCATCGCAGTGGCGTTTCAGCTCCTCAAAGTCAATGTTCCCCCTTTCATCCGATTTTATCTCCACCACAGTGCAGCCACTCATAGCCGAGGAGGCGGGGTTAGTGCCGTGAGCAGAGTCGGGTATGAGGACCTTGTGGCGTTTCGTATCCCCCCTGGCCCAGTGGTAAGCTCGCATCATAAGCACTCCGCTGAATTCCCCGTGCGCTCCGGCCGCAGGCTGAAGGCTTACCCCAGCAAATCCACCAATCTCCTTGAGGTATTCCTGAAGCTCGTACATGAGTTTCAAAGCGCCTTGCACCGTGGACTCATCCTGGTAAGGGTGGATTCGGGTGAAGCCGGGCAAGGAAGCTGCTTCTTCGTTCACCTTGGGGTTATACTTCATTGTGCAGCTTCCCAAGGGGTAAAAGCCCTTGTCCACGGCAAAGTTAAGCTGAGAAAGCCTGAGGTAATGGCGCACTACATCAACCTCGGATACCTCAGGCAAAGGGAGCTCATCCCTTAGGTACTCTTTTGGTAAGTCCGATGGAGGGACATCCAACGGGGGTAAGGTGAAAGCTCTTCGGCCTGGGGAGCTTAGTTCAAAAATCAAAGGCTCGCTCATAGCAACCCTCCTGGCTTTTGGTAATAAAAGCTTACCAGAGAAAATGCAGCATGTCAAATTTATTAAGGCACAGAGCGTGCAACTGGTCCCTTTACAGCTCTAATATCTCAATTGCCCAGCTTTCTGTATCCACAACCAGCATGCGCTTCCTTAAGAGTTGGCCCTTTCCTAAGAGTATTTTTATCACTTCCTGGACTTGAATCGCTGCTACCATCATAGGTGTAGCCGCAGGGGTGCCCAGCATCGCTTCTGCCCCTTTCTCTGGAAGCTTCTCGCCGTAAAGAGCTTTAAGCCCTGGGTCTTCCGGGAATATCGTCATAACTTGCCCTAAGAAGCCGGCTATTGCCCCATGGACCATGGGAATACCCGCCCTGCGGGCAGCCTCCTCCAGCTCAAGCCTCGCCGGCAGACTATCTAAGCCGTCAACTACTACTTGGCACCCCTCTAAGACCTTGTTTAAATTATCGGCCCGGATAAATTCGCTCCAGGCTATGACTTCAACCGCCGGATTTATGCGGGAAATCGCTTTCTTCGCCACCTCAGCCTTGGGCTCACCAAGCGCACTTACCTCGCTCAAAATCTGCCGGTTGAGGTTATGGTCCACAAACACATCCCCATCGGCCAGGACGAGCGTACCTACCCCCATCCGTGCCAGGGCCTGGCAGACATACCCTCCAAGTCCGCCAAGCCCTATTACTGCTACCTTTGACCTCAAAAGCTTCTTCTGCCCTTCAAACCCTACAGTCCCGAGGTTCCGGAGGTAGCGGCGGGGCATGAAGCCTTCCTCCAGAGCGGCAAGCTCAACTTCTCTAAGCTTCAGGCCCCATTTTTGGGCTATGCTCTCCACCTCCTTCACCCCCAGGACATTAACACCGCCCTCTTCAAAAGCCAATGCTCTGAACTCCTCGGCAAGCTTTCCCTTCTCCATGGCTAATCCTCCACTTTTATTAGGCAAAGGATTATGCGCCGGGCTTCAGGGTCGGCACCGTCACCGCTGACGGGAAGCCTTTCCCCAGTCTCCCTAAGGTACATCCCCACTTCCAGGATGTAATCGCCGGGAGGAGCATTGGGCGGAAGGGTAAGCTCGTACCGGTCTTTCCATGGCACATTGGGGAACCAGTGAGTGGTGGGGTAAAGTCCTTCCATCGGCTCTTGGTCATCCTGAGCCCAGACGGGCTTGCCGGTAGCAGGGTTGAGGACTGGGCCTAATAGGTGGGTGAAGACAGTATACGACCTTTCGGTAGGGGCTTCTGCTTCCCAGAAAAGCTCCAAAATCAGGGTTTCTCCGGGGCGGAGAACAGGGGGGTCGCTCACCCCCACTAAGTTGTAACCCAGAAGCTTTATCCTATCACCGATCTTAGCTGAAAGGCGGTGCCTTACTTTTTCCTTTTCTCCGTAAGCCAGGGCTCCTCTTTTAACTTTCACATCCCCTAAGTATAAAGCCTTTGAATCTACCCTTAGCCTGAGCTTGAAGTAGCCGCCCCACGGGGCAATGCGGAATCCTACAAGCTTGTAATGGCAACCTGGTTGCAAGGTGAAAGCATCCATTGACAAAGGCCACCCGTCTTGGGAGATGGCCTCAAACTGGAAGTAGGCCGATTTCTCAAGCTCCAAAAACAGCCCTAAGTGTACTGTGGCCCCTTGCTTTCCTTGCCTATCCAAAAGGTCATACCCCAGCACCTTTACCCCTGGGGCTAACTCTGCATTCAAAGGGAAAAGAGGAGCGATTTCTCGGGAATGAGCCGCGGGCTTTTCCTCGTGAGAGAAAAGGTAAAGCGAATCATGCTTGAAGTGAAATTCCAGTGCAAGCTTCATCTTCTCCGAAAGCCACTTTACAGCAACTCCCTCGGGGTCCTGAAGGAAAGGCTTGACGGCAGCAAGCCAAACACGGGGGTGGGAACCTATTATCCAGCCCAGCTCTTCTTCAACCGTAGCGGAAGAGAGGATTGAGGAAAGGCGAGGGGCAGGGTAAACGGGCAGGCGAAAGCCACTGGGCTGGAGGTCATAGTAGTAGAGGAATTCGGGGAAGCGATCGCCTGAGACCAAGATTACAGCATCGCCGGGGCGGCTGTAAACTTGGATGAGCCGGACCATAAAGGGTAAATCGTCCTCCCAATCTCGCCCTTCGTAGTATTGGGGGAGAAAGGCTACCATCAGGGCTAAAGTTCCGGCCACAAGGCCCAAACCCAAAGGACGCAGCCTTTTGCTGATAGTAGCCAATGAGATGGCCAGGAAGGAGTAAAAGAAGGGTGCGAACGGAATGAAGTAGCGGGCTTCTACCTTCGGGACGTAGAAGATGGAGCGAGGTTGGGTCAAGAGCCAGACGGCCAGAGGCTGTAGGAGCACTCCGCCAAGGAGCATGAGAGCCCCGGACAGGGCTTTGCGGTTTTCGCGGCTCAAGGGGAAGAGGATAAACCCCGCAAAGGCTACGGACACGATGAAAATTCCGGCCGGAAGGTAACGATCCACGTTAGCCGATATCCCCGTGCTTAAGAGCACAGCGTTGAGTTTGAGCACAAATCCGAGAGAAGGGGGCTTTTCCGCCACCGACCAAGACTTCATCCTGGGGATGGCCAAAGCAAGCCATGGGGTCCAGAGCAAGGCCACAGCCAC
>CAZPWR010000404.1:0-5949 GCA_964590555.1 uncultured Anaerolineae bacterium
GATGTAGGAGCAAATACCGATTGCAAGCCCGACTATTTGCTCCAGTTCGCCCTCATGGGCCATGTTTACGCCGAAAGGGTCATGGGCATAAAGAACCCGCGCATAGGCCTGCTTTCCAACGGGGAAGAGGAAACCAAAGGCACTATGGTGGTCCAAGAAGCCCATCAGCTCCTCAAAGCCAGCGGCCTTAACTTCATAGGCAACGTGGAAGGCAAAGATATCCCAGCCGGCATGGCTGATGTGGTAGTAAGCGATGGCTTCACTGGCAATGTGGTGGTGAAACTTTCGGAAGGTTTGGCCATGGCGCTCATGGGGATTATCAAGGAAGAGATAAAGAAGCGCCCGCTGGCAATCTTAGGAGGATTGCTGGCCAGACCCGCCTTCAAAGCTGTAGCCAAGCGGCTTGACTACCGCGAATACGGTGGAGGGCCACTGCTGGGAGGGGATGGAGTGGTAATAGTAGCGCACGGGCGATCCGATGCGATAGCTATTAAGAATGCTATAAGGGCAGCCAAAAAGGCAGTGGAAGGAGGCATCCTGAAAGCTATAAAAGAAGGGCTTGAAGAAATGCGCTTGGCTTCACCTTCCGAAGAGGAGTAACCGCATGGAGGGACCGATAAGAGAAGCGGGGGCCATTGTCTTCTGGGGAGATAACGTGGTGCTACGGAGGAATCAGAACGGCCACTGGCTCTTCCCCAAAGGCCACATAGAGGAAGGGGAAAGCCCAGAAGAAGCGGCTGTCCGGGAAGTAGCCGAAGAACGGGGCCTCAAAGTAAAGTTGGGGGAAAAAGTTGGCGAAGTGCATTACTATTACGGAGGGAAGGAGTACAAAGTGGAATTCTTCGTAGCCCACGTCCTCGAGCCTCTGCCGGAATGGGAAAGGCACTTCGGCTCCGACGCTTTCCTCTTCCGATTTGATGAGGCTTCCCGCAGGCTGTCCTTCAGCGATTACACCACCCTCCTTGAAAAAGCGCTCAGTCATTTTACATAAATCATTAAAAGCTGCCATTGGCAAGGCCAGCTCATGAATGTGTCCCAATTTCGTTTGGCTGAGCTGTCGCTATTGATTTCGCCGACTGGGAATTGGCCTTACTGGCACATGTAGTGCCAGGCGTCGGCGAAGCCCGGCACAGGCCAACTCTCAGCCAAAGACCCAAGGAAGATAATTTCAATCGGTGTGAAAGGCACATTCCAACGCTTCGTACTTCCTCGCAGGAGGTTATGAGAGTTCCCGCCCTCGTTTGCAGAGGTTCTGCCAAGGTTTTGGGTCCCACTCGTGCGCAGGTTTGCCTGGGTTCGCAACTCGCCCCTTTTTACCCCCCGCAGGGAGGTTACGGGGGGTCTGGGGGCATATCCCCCGCACCCTTGGGAGGGAGCAAGCTTCCTCCACCCCCATACCCCCTTTGCCAGAGGAAGCACAAGGGGTCGGCGCAGGCCGACCTCCGGCCAAAGGCCAGAAGAGGCCGATTTTAATCGGCGAGGTTTAGAAGTGACATCATTTTACATAAATTACACAAGAGCCAAGCGGGCGGTAAGGCCTTTAGAGGGGGCCAAACCTAAGGCTGAGTATGAAGGCCAATACGGCAGGGGCCGAGCGGCGGTGAAAGGGAAGGGGCTTTTTCCAGCTTGGGGGATAAACGCAGGCTTTAGATGAGGCAGTAAAGTATGGCTTGAGTCAGAGGTCTGTCTTGGGGGCAGCAGGGTGTTAGGGGTCTGGGAAGTATTTAAGATAATGTACCTTATCTTAAATGCATCTCACACACCCCCTCCTCTCACCCCGTGCAACCCCCCTCAAACCTCTCACGCCATGCTCAGCTTAGCCTTAACCCCCTCAGCCCCTTGTCCCCTACCCGAACCAATGCCTATCCTTTATCCGGCTACTACACCCTGCTCTATCGCCCAAGCCCTCGGCTCGGCTGGCTACGTTACCTATGCAAGGGTTTGAGCAAGGCTTCACCATTGCTCAAGCCTGAAATGGCGGTGTTTGTAATTTATGTAAAGTAAATACCCCTTGACAAAGCCCACGCCCTTGTGCTACTATCTAAGAAAAACGGCTGGGGGCCTGGCCAATGTACCCTAAAAGCGAGATCCTTTTCCCGCACCATAGCGTTTATACCCTGAAAAACTTGAGGGGTAAAAAGTGGCAGAAGCTGGTAGAAAAGGTGGCTACTCTGCCAGAAACTCACGAGGAAAGCCTCGCCTTTTCCCTCCTCATCATAAGGCTTTGCAATTGCCTCAACTGCAATTTGGGTAGCTATAAAGCTTCCTTGGGTTGCGTAACCTGCGCCAGGCGGGCGGTGGCGGGCTTCAAAGAGCCAGACGAAACCCTCCTCAAGCTTTTTGAACAAGCCCGCAGGGAAGTAGCCGATTTCTTGGCTTCCATCCCAGAGGAAGAACTTTTATGCGATTCGGAATAGCCCTCGCTTTAGCCCTCATCCTTTTAGGTTTCTTCGCCATCAAATCAAACCTGCCTTTCTATTTGACCGGAGAGGAAGAAGTTCTTGCTCAAGTCAGCGCTCTAACTCAACTTATCTCCTCCCGACTGCGTCCCCCGCTTCAGACTGAATTCTATGCCCCTGTAGCTTACGCTGGAGTGAACCCTTTCGGCATAAACACTTTCCTGGAGCAAGAGGTAGAACCGGAAAAGCGGGAGCAAACCGTCAGGCTCATCGCTGAAGCTGGCTTCCATTGGATAAGGCAGGAATTCCCCTGGGAAGACATAGAAATCCACGCCAAGGGTGATTTCCAGGACCGAAGGCACATCCCTTACCGCTCGGCCTGGGAGAAATATGACCATATAGTGAGCCTGGCCGAAAAATACGGTCTTGAACTCATAGTGCGCCTTTCAAACCCTCCAGCTTGGTCCCGAGCCGCTGGAGATGCCCGCGGCACCTTTGCCCCTCCCGATAACTTTGAGGACTTCGGAGATTTCGTCTACACTGTGGTGAGCCGGTACCGAGGCCGGATCCGCTATTACCAAATTTGGAACGAGCCCAACATCTACCCCGAATGGGGGGAGCAGCCTGTCAACCCCGAAGAGTATACTCGTTTGCTCAAAATTGCCTATACAAGGGCTAAGCAGGCTGACCCAAACGCGGTTATAATCTGCGGCGCGCTTGCTTCCACCATTGAACTCGGCCCAAGGGACATGAACGATTTCATCTTCTTGCAGCGCATGTACGATGCCGGCGCTAAGGATTACTTCGACATCATGGCCATGCAAGGGTACGGCCTGTGGTCGGGGCCGTACGACCGCCGCATGAACCCGAGGGTCATAAACTACTCCAGGGTGCTTTTCATTAGAGACATAATGGTGAAGAACGGCGATGCCCACAAGCCGATATGGATTTCGGAAATGAACTGGAACGCGGTGCCTGAGGGCCTCCCTGCCCCCTACGGAAGGGTCACTTTGGAACAGCAAGCTCGCTATGCTGTCATGGCCTACCAAAGAGCAGAGGAAGAATGGCCATGGGTTGGCGTGGTCAACTTCTGGTTCTTCAAGCGCCCCACAGATGAGTGGCTTAAGGAGAACAAGCCCGAGTACTTTTTCCGCATGGCCGAGCCTGATTTTACCCTCATGCCTGTCTACTACGCCCTTAAAGCTTACATCCCCCAAGCCAAAGTCATGTACCCAGGGTTCCACCAAGAGGACCACTGGGCTGTTACTTACCGAGGCCAGTGGGATAAAGGTAAAGATGAACGGGCTGTTCTTGGAGAATATGTCAAGGCCACATCTGAGAGCGAGCTTGCGTTCAAGGTCAAGGGGTCAGCCCTTTACCTTGTGGTGGCTAAGGGGCCAGGGATGGGGGAAATTGAAGTTGAAGTGGATGGCAAAACCTCCCGCTACAGCCTTGAAGCGTCCGAGGAAAAGTGGCAGGAATTTATCCCAGTCTTTCAAGCCCTATCTTACCGAGAGCATTCTGTGAAAGTAAAGGTCCATGCTGACCACTCGCATCCCGTCGTTTTGGACGGGTTCTTAGTGAAGAAGCCGTTCTGGGCTCCGTGAACTCAGGGCCTGTTAACTCAGCTTCGGCCTATCAGCAACCGGAGGAAGCCTCTCCGCCTCTCAAAGCGGAGCAACTGCCCACCTTCGGCCAGGAAGAAAGAGAGCAAAGTGGAAAAATCGTAAAAGCGGCTGCGCATAAGAAGAAGCCTCTCTCCCAGCGCGATGAGTTTCACCACCAAGTTGGCTATATCCGGCTCCTCCAAGAAAAGCCTCTTGCCTTTTTTAAGGACTCGCATCGCTTCCCGCGCTGCTAAGGGGTGATCGCGGAAGTGATGGAAGGCATCCACTACAATGACCGCATCGGCAAATTCGGAGGGGAACGGGAGAGCCTCAGCACAAGCTACGCAAACCATAAGGCCTTTCTTCCTCGCACGCAATACCATCCCCGGCGAAAGGTCCACCACTATAACTTTGGCTTTATCCTTCAGAGCCTCAGCTACCCTTCCAGTCCCTCCCCCAATGTCCAGCACGACCTCCCCTCCCCTCACGTCCAGCCAGGATAAAACCTCAGGACTGGCCGGGGAAAATATCCAATCGTAAATGGGCGCAATCCAGGAGAATAGGTCAAGCACGCCTCATTCCCTCACTTGTAAGATTATGTAAAGTAATCGCCCGCTCCTTTCCCGAAAATGGGCAATCTCTTCAAGCTTCAACCCCCTTTCTCTGGCCAGCGATTCCAGAGCCTCCACTCTACCCTTAAACACTGTGTCCTCAGGACCATGAGCGATGAATATAGTCCCGGGGTTGAGGAAGAGAGAAGCCCTCTCCCTAAAGCCAGGATCAGGAGCATGGAAGCTTTCGTACCCGAAGATTTCCACAGGCTTTACTTCGCCCAAGGTGAGGAAGCGCAACGGGGCATCTATCCCCCAATCCAGCGCTACTACCGGCTTTCCTTTCCAGGGAAGGAGATAATCAGCCAGCTCATAAATGGCATCGGAGTGGGATGAGTGCCCTCCAGAGACGGCCAAAGACCGGTGGTAGAGTGTGGTTATGTAAAGATCCCTGCCAGCCCAGAGGATAAAAGCCCCGACAGCGAGGGCTTTTAGGATGCGTAAAGAGCCGGATTTCTTGAGAAGAAACCCAAGGCCTATCCCGCCGGAAATGGCCAGAAGGGGAAGGAGCAGGAAATAGTGGGTTATGAATAGGCCACTTATGGTGAAGGCGCTTTCCACCACGATGAAACCGATGATTCCTGCGGGGAGTAAAGCTCGCCACTGGGCTTTACCCGCTAATGCCAAAAGCAAAGTGGCCAGCACGTAGCCTCCCGCAACCCAAGGAGCCACTGGATTGGAGAAAATCCCCCCAAGGTACCAGAGGTGGTCACCCCTCAGAAGGGCTGCAAACTGCTTAAGCCTTGCAGCTAAATTCGCTCCCAAAGCCAAGTTGCTTACCCCGTAGTATGAGAAGCGGAGGTTCTGGAAAACCGCCAAGACCGTGCCTCCGGTCAAGGCATTGAAGAAGAAGAAAGGGATTAAGGGGAGGGAAAAAGCTACCAGAGCACAAGCAAGTTCTTTTGGCGAAGGCAACTTCCTGGGAGGGAAAGCCAAAGCCCAGAAAACCATGGCCAATATGACCCAAAGGAAGATGGCTTTGGAATAGAAGCCAAGCCCCCAGAGCAAGGCCAGGCAGTATAGGTCAAGCGGATGACCCCTCTCCCGCCAACGCAGCCCGCAGAGGAGGCTGGCTACAAGGAAGAGGGAAACGATGTTGGTTACGAAAATCCCTTGCCGGCTCCAAAAGACAAAGGAGGGGTTTAAAGCCAAAAGTAAGGCGGCCCCAAACCCCGCCAAAGGCCCGCCAAGCTTACAAGCTAATCTCCAGGTAAGGAAAATCGTGCCAGTGCCTACGCAGAGGGTGAAGAGCCGCAACGCCTCCACCCTTATCCCGAAAGCACCGAGGAAAGGGGTCACCAAGAAAACGTTCAAGGCACCGATGTAATCCTG
>CAZPWR010000405.1:0-12196 GCA_964590555.1 uncultured Anaerolineae bacterium
CGATGGGAAGCTTGACGCTTTCGTCGCTGGAGTAGGAACAGGGGGGACCATTACCGGGGTTGGGGAAGTGCTCAAGGAGAAAATGCCTTGGGTTCGCATCGTAGCTGTGGAGCCTGCCCGCTCCCCTGCCCTTTCCGGGGGAAAACCAGGCCCCCACGGTATTCCTGGAATTGGGGCTGGGTTCATCCCCGCTGTCCTCAACCTTGAAGTCATTGATGAAATCATAACGGTGACCGATGAGGCTGCTAAAGAAACGATGCTCAGGCTCATCCGAGAAGAAGGCATACTGGCTGGGATATCCTCCGGCGCTGCGATGTGGGCTGCCTTACAAGTAGCCAAACGCCTCGGCCCTGGCAAAAGGGTTGTGGTAGTATTGCCCGATACCGGGGAACGCTACTTGAGCCTCTTCCAAGAGCGCATATAAAACCACTTGCCATGGTGGCTCTACCCCCTTGGCCCCCCGATTTTCCCCAGCCCGTAGGCTTAGGGCTACACCCCGAGGGGTTCGCCAGGGTTTAAGGTCCTACTCGTGGTGGGGTTGACTCCCCTACCCCCTGTAGGGGGGTTATGGGGGGTTGGGAGGACACCCCCCAGACCTCCCTTGATTTTGCCCACCCCGTTGGCTGGGGGTTTGCCAGGGTTTAGGGGCCCACTCGTGGCGGGGTTCATGGAGGCAAGAAACTTGTCGTATGAGACCAAAGATGCTGGGCATTTTCCAAAATTGCCTTTTGTGGTATACTTTTGTAAAAAGTAGCGGAGGAAAGGTTATGGCTTTCTCTCTCCCTCTCGGCATCAAAGCTGAGGTCAAGCGAAAGGTAACCCCTGAGATTACCGCTCGCCACCTGGGAAGCGGAAACGTTGAGGTCCTTGCCACCCCGGCTATGATTGCCCTCATGGAACAAGCCGCTGTTCAAGCTGTGGACCCCCTCCTACCCCCAGGCCAGAAGACCGTAGGGGTTGCAGTGGATGTAAAGCACATAGCCCCAACACCGGTAGGGATGGAAGTAAGAGCTACGGCTGAGCTTGTGGAGGTTGATGGTCGTAAGCTCCTGTTCAAAGTTGAAGCTTACGATGAGAAGGAGAAAGTGGGCGAAGGCTTTCACCGCCGAGTCATCATAGACCTTGAGCAGTTCGCCTCCAAAGTCCTCAGTAAAGGAGGAAAGCTGTGAGAAAATTAATCCCCTTTGCCTTAGTTTTAGCCTTTCTGCTTATCACCCTCCCCTCCATGGCCCAAGGGAAATCCCTTCAGTGGGACCGCATTGATGTCAACATAACGGTGCTGCCCAATTCCGACGTAGTGGTGGAGGAGTTGTGGGTGGTAACTTTCTACGGCGGGCCTTTCCGCTTCGGTTACCGCAATATCCCCATGAATAGGCTCACCGCTATAACTGATGTCCAGGTAGAGGGCGATGGGCATGCGTATAAGCAATCGGGCTCCGAGCAACCGTTCACTTTCAAGACATTTAAGGAAGATGGTGACTTTGTCATAAAATGGTTCTTCCCGCCAATTTCCGATAAGAAAATGAGCTTCCGCCTCGTCTACACCGTGAAAGGAGCCCTTCGCTTCTATTCAGGGGGCGACCAGCTGTGGTGGGTGGCCGTCTTCCCCGATAGAGCCTATCCGGTCTATGAATCCACCGTAACCGTTTACCTTCCGGAGGGAGCGAAGGCAGAGAAAGTTGCCTCTTATGGTGCCTCTGCTACCTGGGAGATTTCCCCCGACGGCCGGGTTGTTACCTTCCGTTCGGGAGAGCCAATATATCCCAATGAGCAACTTGAAGTGCGGGTTCAGTTCCCCCATGGGATTGTGGCCGGAAGCCCTGCCCTCTGGCAGCGGATTGAAGACATGCGGCCCGTTGTGAACTTATTCCTCGGGGCCTTAGGCCTGCTTTTGGCAATTGCCGGAATCCTTGGGACAATAGCCCTATGGCATCTCAAGGGGCGAGATGTCCCAGTAGGCGAAGTCGCCTCTTACCTCCCAGAGCCTCCGTCCGACCTGCCCCCAGGTGTTGCAGGGACATTGCTGGATGAGAAAGCCGACCTCCAGGACATAATGGCTACTTTGGTGGACCTGGCCCGCAGAGGAGTAATTGAAATCGTGGAAAAAAGAGAGCCTTTTGGCGGGAGGAAGGTCACTTTCCGGCTGAAAGACAAAAGCTTAGCCGATAGCCCGTTTGAGAAAAAGCTCATCTCGGCTATATTCGGAACTAAGCGCACTGAGCGAAGTCTCTCAGAGCTTAAGGACCGATTCTATACCCACATACCGGAAATCCAAGATGCCCTCTATAAAGAAGCAGTCAAGAGAGGGCTTTTCCCCGCCAGCCCTGAGAAAGTAAGGGCAGCCTATTTCTCCTTGGGCTTGGGGGTCATAATCATCGCCGGCGTCCTTTGGTTCCTATCCAATTTTGTCTTCAAGTTCTTTTCCCAGTTTGGGGCCACCATTTGTGTACCAATGGGCCTTGGGGTTATAGGCGTCTCTCTAATGGCCGTAAGCCAGTACATGCCCCGCAAGACCCGCAAGGGCTCTGAAGAAGCCGCCCGCTGGCGCGCTTTCAAACGTTATCTCCAAAACATTGAAAAATACACCAAATTGGACGAAGCCAAGGAGATATTTGAGCGCTACCTTCCCTACGCCATTGCCTTCGGCTTGGAGCGAAGCTGGATTTCCAAATTCTCTCAAGTTGACACCCCCGCTCCTCCCTGGTACATCCCCGATTACAGCTATCCAGCGAGGCCCAGGAGGGTTGGGCGGGCTGCTCCTGCCCCTTCATCCGAGGGAGCCGGATCTCCTTCTCTGGGTCCGTCTTTGGAGTCGGCTTCTCAAAGCTTGTTTAACTCCTTAAACAGCATTTCGGATGGCCTCCTCTCAACCCTTGAGTCCGCAGCCTCTACTTTCACCAGCTCTCCATCCTCAAAAGGTGGTGGATGGAGCGGAGGAGGTGGTGGAGGCGGCGGAGGTGGCGGCGGTGGCGGAGGAGGCGGCGGAGGATTCGGATAAATAAGGGGGGAACATGGTTGGAGCAGGAAAGCTCATCGGCACAATTCTGATCTTGGCTGGCCTTGCGGTTGCTTTCTTAGCTGGTGCTTATCTTTTTTCCGGCTATGCTGCTGGCAAACTTTCCCTTCCTGCGGCCATTCTGGGCTTTTCCATAGCCACAATCGTCATAACCCTGCCTGCAGCTGGGGTAGGGGTTTACCTTTTGACAAAAGGCCGGGCGGAGGAAGCCCAATTTGCCCAGCTGGAGAAAGAGCGCAAGATCCTGAACATGGTCCTCGCTCAAGGGAAAGTTCGCTTTGCGGAAGTAGCTCTGGAACTAAACACCTCTCGGGAAGAAGTAGAGGATTTAGTGCGCTCTTTAGTAGGGAAAAACCTCTTCAGCGGGGCCATAAACTGGCGGGACGGAATCCTTTACTCCAAAGAGCTTTCGCTATTCAACCTGGACCGGAAATGCCCCAACTGCGGTGGCGAGCTGGAAATAGTGGGCAAGGGGGTAATAAAATGCCCTTGGTGCGGTTCCGAGGTCTTCCTCCACCGTGATTTTACATAAATGGGCAATCGCCAGCTCTTGCAAGCTCGTATCCGAAGCCAATGGAGGTGGGCAAGGCATAGAAAGTGAGGTAGCCTGCGCCTTTTCGGGGCACGAGGGGTGTCTTCCCGACCCCCCGTAACCCACTGCGAGGGGGTATAAAGGTCCAGAGGGCGGTCTGGGGGATGCACCACCTAAACTTAAACTGGGAAATGCCATGCACACTTTTATCGGCGAAATTGCCGAAATCTTCCAAGAAAACGGAGAACGCAAGGCCAAAATCAAAGTAGGAAAAGCCTTAGTAAAAGCCAGCATTGAACTATTGCCTGAAGCTAAGGTTGGAGATAAAATTCTTCTCTGTGCTGGGGTAGCCTTGGGAAAAATCTCTCCGGAGGAGGAAAATGTGCCTCGGAGTTCCGGGTAAGGTCGTAAGCATAGAAGAAAACCCCTTGGGAATAACCATGGGCAAAGTAAGCTTCGGCGGAATAATAAAAGACGTGTGCCTGGCTTATGTCCCCGATGTCCAAGTGGGAGACTATGTCGTGGTGCACGTCGGCTTCGCCATAAGCAAGATAGACGAAGAACAAGCGAAAGCCGTCTTTGAGCTCCTGGAGCAAATTGAAGGACAGGAGGAGGACGCATGAAGTTTGTGGACGAGTACCGGAAAGAAGAGGATGCCCGCAAACTCGTCAATGCTATCCACCGCTTAGTCACTAAGCCCTGGACAATAATGGAAGTTTGCGGTGGGCAGACCCACACAATCCTCAAATCCGGCATAGACCGATTGCTTCCCCCACAAGTGACCATCGTCCATGGACCTGGTTGCCCAGTCTGCGTAACCCCATTGGAACTGATAGACAAAGCCATCACCCTTGCCCGCACACCTGGAGTAATCTTCACCTCCTTCGGCGACATGCTCAGAGTCCCAGGAAGCAACGGGGACCTCCTCAGCGCCAAAGCCCAAGGAGGCGACGTCCGCATGGTCTATTCTCCCCTTGATGCATTGCGCTTGGCCCAGAAAAACCCCGATAAAGAAGTGGTATTCTTTGCCGTAGGCTTTGAGACCACTGCTCCGGCTAACGCCATGGCTGTCTGGCAGGCCAAAAAGCTGGGCGTAAAGAACTTTTCAATCCTCTGCGCCCAGGTCAGAGTCCCACCGGCCATAGAGTTAATCCTCAATGACCCCTACAACATGGTGCAAGGCTTCATAGCTGCCGGCCACGTCTGCACTGTCATGGGCTACTGGGAATATGAACCGATTGCTGAGAAGTACCGAGTGCCAATCGTAGTCACCGGCTTTGAGCCCCTTGACCTCCTCCAGGGCATTTACATGACCTTGAAAGCCCTGGAAGAAGGTCGCTGGGGCGTTGAAAACCAATACGTCCGCTCGGTCCGGAGGGAAGGGAACGTCCAAGCCCAAAAGCTCATGACCGAGGTATTCCAAATCTGCGACCGGCAGTGGCGCGGGATTGGCTTAGTGCGAGGGGGAGGGCTTGCCCTAAGGCCGGAGTTCTCTGACTTTGACGCAGAGGAACGCTTCGGGCTCAAAGAGCTATCGGTTTCTGAATCCCCTACGTGCATAGCTGGCGAAATATTGCAAGGGAAGAAGAAGCCGTATGAATGCCCAGCCTTCGGTGGAGATTGCACCCCTGAACACCCCTTAGGGGCCCCGATGGTCTCTTCGGAAGGGGCCTGCGCTGCTTACTTCCAGTACGGGAGGGGGTTATGACTTTCCAATGCCCGATACCGATATCCGAATATCCTACAATTCTTCTGGCCCACGGAGGGGGAGGAAAGCTTACCCAGATGCTAATTGAGCGAATTTTCCTTCCCGCTTTCGCCAACTCCGCCCTGGAAACCCTCCACGATGGGGCAATTTTGGAGGTGGAGGGAACACGCTTGGCTTTCACCACCGATTCCTTCGTGGTCAGCCCAATTTTCTTCCCCGGAGGCGACATCGGCTGCTTAGCAGTTCACGGGACTGTAAACGATTTGGCGATGTGCGGTGCGAGGCCGTTAGCCCTTTCGGCTGGCTTCATCTTGGAAGAAGGGTTCCCGATGGAAGACCTCTGCCGAGTTGTAGAATCCATGCGAGAAGCCGCCCAAAGGGTCGGTGTACCAATAGTCACCGGTGATACGAAAGTGGTGGACAAAGGCAAAGGCGATGGGATTTTCATCAACACCACTGGCATAGGCATAATCCCTGCTGGAATCCAAATTTCACCTAAGAGGGCCAGGCCCGGTGACCTCATCCTCATAAACGGGGCCATAGCCGTGCACGGCATAGCTATAATGTCGGTTAGAGAGGGGCTGGAGTTTGAGACAACCCTGGCGAGCGATACGGCCCCATTGCACGATTTGGTAGCGCGCATTCTGGAAGTAGGGGGGGACAAAGTCCACGTCCTGAGGGACCCGACGAGGGGTGGGGTAGCCAGTGCTCTCAACGAAATCGCCTCCAAGGCGAAGGTGGGGATAGTCCTTGATGAAGCCTCAATCCCAATCTGGGAAGAAGTGAAAGGGGCCTGTGAAATCCTGGGGCTTGACCCTCTTTACGTAGCCAACGAGGGGAAGTGCTTGGCTATTGTAGCGCGAGAAAAGGCAGAAGAAGTGCTGGAAGCAATGAAAGGCCATCCCTTAGGCAAGGAAGCGGCCATTATCGGAGAGGTGGTAGAAGAGCACCCTGGCCAGGTAATCCTCCGCAGCAGGATAGGAGGCCGAAGAATAGTAGAGATGCTGAGCGGGGAACAGCTCCCCCGCATCTGCTGATTACCTCAAAGCCTCGGCCACCCGGAACGGGTCATCCGAAATTACGCTGGCAGCATAAAGCTCCATAGCCCCAAAGTCCGCAGTGCGGTTTGACGGATCGCCCCTGTCCACTACCCTGATGAGGAAGGGAAAGCCTCCCCAATCCTCAGGGGTCGTGGCCAAAGGTGGCATGTAAAGGGCGAGGTTGAAGCTTTTAACCCCTAATTTGTCAATGAATGCCCTTAAGACCCTGTAAGCGGCTTCTTTAAGAGGGTCCGAAAGGTCCCAGGCCATTAGAAGAGTCTCTTTCTCCTTTATGGGGGTAAGGTAAACAAGGTAGCGCACTCCGTTCTCTTCCCAGCCCAGCTCTAACGCTTTGTGCACGCGGTAGAGGTCGTCAAAGTAGTTTGAGCCAAACCTTTCCCGATAATTTAGTGCTGCCCGGCGCAGGGCTTCAATCTTAGCGTAATGCATCCCTTTGGTTAAAGTCATCTGGAGGTGGCCGTGGATGATTGAGGCCCCGCTTTTCCAAAGGCAATTCCACATCAAGAAGAAATAGCGAGCTTCAGGGTCTATTTGATGAGCTTGGCGGGCCCAGGCCAGGGCTGTATCAAAGTAATCCTTCACCTCTTCCAAGCCGAAAACCAATGGGTTGTGCTGGTCAAAAATCACGAGGCCGTGGAAACAATCGTACTTGGCAACGTTGGATGCAGTGATGGAATGATTCCCCTTTATACGGCCGAAGACATCGGCAGGGGTAAGCTCCAAGGGACGGCAGAAGGGGTCGCCTTCCTGGGCCTTTATGGCCTCTTCCACATCCTCGGATGACCGGGCTTCCATAGGCCTTCCGGCCCTAAGGTTGTTGAAGAGGGCGCTCTCCATGGTTATAAGGTTGACTATTTTGACGATTTTCTGGCGCCGAACCCTCTCCACAGGGCCGAAGCGGGCCTCAATCCAGGGAATCATCGTATCAGGAGGTTCAATGGCCCCTTCCGTTACGAACACTTTGAAGATGCGTTCAAAGAGGGAGCGTTCTCCTTCCCCGAGCTGGGCAAGGTAATCGTCAATCTGGACTATGCTCTTCCCCGACACTACTTTTGCCCTCCCTTGAAATCCAAAGCTTTGTAATATAGCTCCTCGTATTTCCTGGCCGAGGTTTCCCAAGAGAAGTCCGCTTTCATTCCCTGAAGCTGGATGCGACGCCACTCTTGGGGGTTCTTGTAGCGCTCCAAAGCTCTGACGATAGCCCCAAATAAGGCCCAGCGGTCGTAGCGCTCAAAGACGAAGCCAGTCCCTTCGCCTGTTACCGGATTGTAATCCTTCACCGTATCGGCAAGGCCTCCGGTAGCCCTGACTATCGGCACGCTGCCGTAGCGCATAGCTATCATCTGGCTTAGGCCACAAGGCTCAAAGCGCGAAGGCATCAGGAACATATCGGTCCCGGCATAAATCCTCTGGGCGAGGGGAGCGTTGAAGGTCAAGAACAGCCCCATGTTCTGGGGATAGCGCCTGGCCAAGCCCGTGAGGAGGTCATGATAGTGCTGCTCACCTGTCCCCAACAGCACAAATTGGACGCCGAAATTATCAAACAAGTGGTCAAGGATTTCCACCAATATGTCAAGCCCTTTTTGGTCCGTAAGGCGCGATACCATCCCCATGAGAGGGATGTGGGGATCGCGAGGGAGTCCTGCTTCGCCCTGTAAAGCCATCTTGTTCTGAACCCTTTTATCCAACGAGTCAGCATCATAATTTACGGCTATGTAGGGATCGGTGGCGGGGTTAAGCGTTTCGTAGTCAATGCCGTTCAAGATGCCGAAAAGCCGGTCCTTTCTTTCCCTGAGGAGCGGGTCTAACCTCTCACCGTATTCAGGGGTCAGGATTTCCTGAGCATAGCGGGGGCTGACAGTGGTTATTACATCGGCAAAGTAGATTCCTCTGGCCATGAAATTCACCACTTTGTCCAGGTCGGCCATATCAGTGCGGTAGTGGAATCTATACTCATCAAGCCCGGCTATCTCCAAAACCCTGTGCCCAAATATCCCCTGGTAGGCCAAGTTGTGTATGGTGTAAACGGTGGCGATGTCGGCATAGAAGGGGTCATCCTTGTAGACAGTTTTGAGCCAGTTGGGGATTAGGGCGGTATGCCAGTCATTGCAGTGGATTATGTCAGGTTTAAAGCCCAAGGGCTTGAGCATTTCCAGTGCTGCTCGGCTGAAGAGGGTAAAGCGCTCGGCGTCATCGGGATACATGTATATGCTTTCACGGTCAAAGTAGCGGGCATTGTCTATAAAATAAACGGGCACATCTTTCCCGAGTGTACCTTGGAATATCCGCACAGGCTCATTTTGCTCGTCCATTGGGACTTGGATGTTTTCCAAGATTAACTCAAGGCCGAACTTTTCAATGCTTATGCGGCCGTAGCGAGGCATCGCTACGCGGATGTCATGGCCGAGGGCTCTTAAGGCTTTCGGGAGAGAGCCGGCAACATCGGCCAAGCCCCCTGTTTTAGCAAAAGGTGTTACTTCGGCAGCAAGGTAAAGGATTTTGAGCTTCCGTTCCACTGGCTATACCTCCTTAGGTTTAGTAAACACAGGCCTTATTTTAAGCAAAGGCGGGGGAATAGGCAAGAAGAGCATTCGGGGGCTTTTACCCTTCTTTTTCCGTTGCCTCTTTAACGATGATGGGTGCTTTTTCTTCTGGGCGGGGCAAGCGAGAGTAATCGCACGTGCAAGGCCCCCCTTGGCTGCACCCTATGCAGCAGTAGAACTTATTGTCCACGATGGTCGGCTTCCAAGTTATGGTTATCCCACAGTTGGCACAAGTAATCTTCTCAGCCCTCTCCATCTTGCCCCCTCCGAGGGGGAATTTTAAGCCAGGAGGCGTTAGAGGGGCGATAGAGGAGCGTTAGAAAAGCGTTAGAAATCCCGTTTGCCTCAAAGGCCATTCAGGTTTAAACTTAAAGCAAAAACGGGAGGCATCTATGACGGGCTATGTTTTCCATCCCCTTTACCTTGAGCATACCCTTGTAGGCCACCCCGAAAACCATTACCGCCTTCTGGCAATAATGGACTTGCTCAAGAAAGAGGGCGTGCTTGATAGGCTAAAGCTCATTGAGCCGAAGCCAGTACCTCGGGAACTCCTGCAGACGGTTCATGCTCCCCGCTATATCCAGCTGGTGGAAGAGATGGCCAAAAGCGGAGGTGGTCATTTGGATTTGGATACATACATGGGGCCGCACTCTTATGATGCTGCCCTCATGGCCGCTGGTGGCACAGTGGAAGCAGTGAGAGCTGTCTTAGATGGCGAAGTGGAGAACGCCTTCGCCCTGGTCCGACCCCCTGGGCATCACGCTACCCCAATGAGGGGGATGGGCTTTTGCATATTCAATAACGTAGCCATAGCTGCCCGCTATGCCCTCGGCCGGAAAGAGGTGGAAAGGGTCTTGATTGTAGATTTTGATGTGCACCACGGCAATGGTACCCAAGACATATTTTACCGGGACCCCTCAGTTCTTTACTTTTCCACTCACCAATACCCCCACTACCCCGGCACTGGGTACATAACCGATATAGGCGAAGGGGAAGGTTACGGCTACACGGTGAATGTGCCCCTCAGAGGGTGGGTTGGGGATGAAGGGTTCAAGGCGATTTTTGAAGAAATCCTTGTGCCCATAGCTCAGCGCTATCGGCCCGACCTAATTTTGGTCTCAGCGGGGTTTGATTCCCACTGGGCCGATCCCTTAGCTTCTATGCTCCTTTCCATACGCGGTTACGCCGAATTGGCCCGCATCCTCAAATCCTTGGCCGAGGAATTGTGCCAAGGGCGGATAGTCTTTGCGTTGGAAGGGGGTTACAAGCTGGAGGTGCTATCTCACTGTGTCCTTAACACTTTTTACATCCTAATGGGGGAAGAAAAGGTAGTGGACCCATTAGGGCCTTCCCCGCGACCGGAGCAGCCGGTCAATGCCATAATCCAGAACCTGAAGGAAATCCACAAACTGGTTTAGAGCCGCCTCACTTCCTTGCGCACATACGCTATGCAGGGAAATTTGCCTCCCGGTTGAACCGGTCCCAAGCCAAGGAAAACAACCAGGGCGGACGGTGCCGCACTGGGGTGTTCGTAACAGCCTCAATCCACCGTTCTGTGGCCTGAGCAGCCCGTTCAAAGCAGGAAGCGGTGAAAGCCCGCAAGGGCTCCGCCCGCTCCTCAGGGCTGGCATCACGATATCGGGTGACCATCTCCGCCGCTTCCTGGAGAAAAGAAGCTTCCAGGGCGTCGCGCTCTTCCCGGTAAACAGGCATCCGGGTAGCGTAATCGCGGATGACCTGGCGGTGGAGGCGTTCGTGGTTCCACCAAAGTGTGCGGGGGTCATAAGTGCCCGTAGGCTCCCGGTCCAAGCCTGGGATGGAAGGTAGACCTGCCCCGCCCAGGAACACCGGCTTGAAAATGCCCGTGCACGGGGCAGAGGTGCCGGTCACCCAGACGACGGGCATGCCGGGGATTAGATGGGCAACCATCGCGCCGACGGACTGGCTGGGACGGGTCGGGCCAAACCCAGCGTGGACGCAGATTGTCTCCATAAGCCAGCCCCGCCCTGGGTTCCAGAGGGGGTCAGCAGCTTCTGGCCCATGGTCCCGCAAGGCCGCCATCATAGTTTTCACTGTTATACGGCCTCGCTCCGCCTCCAATAGCTCTGTGGAGCGACGCTGGCGAGCCCGACAGCCGTCCAGCCGGGTGTAGAGAAAGTCGGAATAGCAGCGGGCAAAGTGGAAATCCTGCCGGGACTTGCACCAACCCTTCTCTACAGCATGCTCCACCAGGCCAGGGGAAGCCTCGTCCCAGTCCGAGCCTATGGTCAGGCCGTTAGAGATGGTGCGCACGCCGTCTACCCGCTCCGCAGCCCAGAACTTGCCTGCCGTCTCCAGCACCCAAGCCTCGTGCGGGTCGGCGATGATGAAGGAGTTGTGGTAGTAAGTCTTGTGGCGGAAGCCGCAGTTCCCACCCTGACCGTAAGTCTCAAGCAACTGGACGATAATCTCCAGCGCCCGACGGGCCGTTTCAGCCCGCTCCAGGGCCAGGCGGATAAAGTCCATCCCGATAAGTCCGGGGCCTTTGTGGTAAGGCTCTTTGGTGAAGACGGCCTCGTTGCCAATAGCCACCCCGTGTTCGTTGACCCCCATCTCACAGCCCCAAATCCAGAAAGGTTTGCAAAGCAAGACCTCGTAAGTTTCAGGCACTTGAGGCACCTGGATATAAGTGCATTTCACCATAGAACCGGGCTCATGGCGAGCGCGAGGAAGGTAGACCAGCACATGGGCCTCATTTGGCTCCCGATCGCTGTTTTTGGCCAGGATTACCGTTCCATCGGCAGTCGCCTGACCTGTGGCTACTAATGTGTCGCACATTTTTGCCTCCTAAGGTAAATTTTTCCCGCATGCCTTCGGCGGTGAGGCCTTTACCGCAGAAGACCACACTAATAAGGTGTTTCCCAAGCAATAGGCGCGACAGCAACCTCCCCGGAAGTCAGCGTGGCGGCCCAAGGCCAACCAGCAGTTGTTATGTACCACTGGTCCTGCTCTGGCTGATAAATCCATTCCGGAGCGTGCGCCTCCAGTTGGGTGAGGAGCGTGGGAGAACGCCCTTTGCCTCGGTATACGCCGAAATCGTAAGGGTTATCAGAGTGAAAGACCAGTGTCTCATTGTAACTGGCTTTGTTTGGCCAGACTTTGAACAACATCAATATCGCCGGCCAGAAGAAGGAATCGTTGTTATATGTGAGCGAGAGGTAGTAGCGCCCGCGGTACTTTAGCACGAAGGGTGACTCCATTGAGGCGAAGGCAGAATTGCGCTCGCTACCCCACCCACTCCTTAGGGCAGTTCGGATGTACTGCCAATGTTCCAAGTCAAAAGATTGATAGAGGTCT